>JACQCB010000050.1 GCA_016201805.1 Nitrospirota bacterium
TGGATTGAAGTGGGCCAGCCGGATGAAAAGAGCGTCCGCCAGGCCTGCGGCCGGGCCAAACAAGTGGTGATTTATACCTACGGCGGCCACAAGGCCGACCGGTGGTGGGACCACAGCAAGGCCTCGCTTGAACGGACCAAAAACCTGACCGTCATCAACGTCTCGTCCGACACCACCAGCGCCCTAGCCGCCCTCGCCCGGCGCGACCTGCACCTGAACTACACCGTTCAGGACGGCGACATGGTGATCGGGGACGGGGAGAAGACAGTCCAGGTGGCAATGACGACGCTAAAAGAGGCACAGGCCCTATAATTTCCCTCTCCCCCTGGCGGGGAGAGGGGAGGGTGGGGGGGGCTCGGGCGCGCCCCTGAAAAGAGGGTGCCAATAAGAGTAAAATAGCCCAATGGCCTACGTGAAAAAGATGAGAAGCAGCACATGCCTGACACGCCCATTCCGCCCCACGATCATGGACCGCGCCGCCCGAGATGTGCGGTTTCGCGAGCGTTTGCTGACGGAAGCGATCGACCAATTGCTGGCCGGCGACCGGGCCGCGGGCAGAACGATGTTTCGGGATTGTTTGGTATCGAATCAAACAAGACGAAGAAAGGGGCAATAATGCGCAGCCTTGTTGCGGCCAAACTCATTGAAGAGAAGATTGTCATGCTGCGAGGCCATAAGGTGATATTGGATAGAGACCTGGCCGTTCTGTATGGCGTGACGACCGCAAATCTCAATAAGGCCATTAACAGGAACAAGAATCGTTTCCCTGATGATTTCATGTTTCAGTTGACGGATGACGAGTTCAAAAACTTGATGTTCCATTTTGGAATATCAAGTTGGGGCGGAACCCGAAAGCTGCCCTACGTCTTTACTGAGCAAGGTGTGGCAATGCTCTCCGGCATACTTCGAAGCAAGCGCGCTATTCAGGTCGACATCGAGATTATGCGCACGTTTGTTCGGCTTCGGCAAATGATCGCCACGCACAAGGAGCTGTCAGGCAAGCTAGATGCGCTGGAGCGGAAATATGATGCCCAGTTTAAGGTGGTTTTTGATGCGATTCGTGAACTCATGGCTTCGCCGAAAGCCAACCCCAAGCGAATCGGCTTTTACGTCAAAGAACGGGCCATGCGGTACGGAGCGGCCAGGCCGGTCGGCTCAGCCTGACGGAATAATAAGGAGCACAACCCGTGGCAATTTTTAATTTACCCTCGACTCTTTATTTCCCATTCTCTCGTTGTTTGCTCGTCACTCGTCACTATTCTCTGACTGATGCCCCTACTCCGCCTCGATAACGTCTCGCTCGCCTTCGGCCATCGGCCGCTCCTGGACAAGGTGAAGCTGGAAATCCGTCGCGGCGAGCAGCTCTGCCTCGTCGGCCGAAACGGCGAGGGCAAATCCTCATTGCTCCGCGTGATCGCCGGCGAGGTCAAACCCGACGCCGGCAGCGTCTGGGTCCGCCAGGGTGTCCGGATCGCCTCGCTCGCGCAGGAGATTCCTCTTGAGACCACAGGCGATGTGTTTGATGTGGTCGCCGGCGGTCTGGCCGACATCGGCCGGCTGCTTTCCCAATACCACCACGCCGCCGCGGAGCTCACCCACACGCACACTGAGGCAGCCATGCAGCGCCTCTCCGACCTGCAGCATCAGCTCGAATCGCGCAACGGCTGGGAGCTGGAGCAACGGGTGGAAACCGTCATCGCAAAGCTGGGCTTGGACGGCGAGGTCAGTATGCAATCGCTCTCCGGCGGCTGGCGGCGGCGGGCGATGCTCGCGAAGGCGCTCGTCTCCGAGCCCGACCTGCTCCTGCTCGACGAGCCCACCAACCATCTCGATATTGACGCGATCGCCTGGCTCGAAGAGTTCCTGGCAACCTATCCCGGCGCCGTCCTCTTCGTCAGCCACGACCGCGCCTTTTTAAAGCGCCTGTCCACGCGGATCATCGAACTCGACCGCGGCCGGCTCACGTCATGGTCAAGCCCCTCGGAGCGTCCCCCCGGGGTCTCATGCTATGAGGATTACCTGCGGCAAAAGGCCGAATCACTCGAGGTCGAGGCGACGCACAACGCCCTCTTCGACAAAAAACTCTCGCAGGAAGAGGTCTGGATCCGGCAGGGGGTCAAAGCCCGCCGGACGAGGAATGAAGGGCGCGTCAGAGCGCTGGAAGAGCTGCGCGAGCAGCGCCGCAAACGGCGTGAACGGCCCGGCATGGCCGATCTCCAGCTCGAACAGGGCGAAAAGTCCGGCAAACTCGTCTTCGAGGCCGTCGGCGTCGATTTCAGTTATCCCGCTCCCGCCGCCTCGCAAGGTGCTCCTGATTCGCTTTCCACTCATCACTCGTCACTTGTCACTCGTCACTTGCTACCGCCAGTTATCCGAAACCTCACGACTACTATAGAGCGCGGCGACCGCATTGGTATCATCGGCCCCAACGGCGCCGGCAAATCGACACTGATCAAATTGCTCCTGGGGGAGCTTGAGCCTACCAAAGGCACATTGCGCCGCGGCACCAAGCTTCAAGTCGCCTATTTCGACCAGCAGCGCGACCAGCTCGATCCGGACAAAATGCTCATGGAATCGGTCGTCCCGGGCCAGTCGGTCACAATCAACGGCCGCACCCGCCACGTGGCCGGGTATCTGCAGGATTTTCTCTTCGCCCCGGAGCGGCTCCGCTCGCCCGTCAGCACGCTCTCCGGCGGTGAACGCAACCGGTTGCTGTTGGCCCGCCTTTTTGCCCAACCGGCCAACCTGCTGGTCATGGACGAGCCGACCAACGATCTGGACGTCGAGACACTGGAGCTGCTGGAAGAGCTGATGCTCGACTATCAAGGCACCATTCTGCTCGTCAGCCACGACCGGGCCTTTCTCGATCATGTCGTCACCGGCACGCTGGTCTTTGAAGGCAACGGACAGGTCCGGGAGTATGTCGGTGGCTACACCGATTGGCTGCATTATTCGCAACAACAGCGCGAGGTGAGGAAAGGCCCGGCGCCACCAAAAGCCGAAACACCGAAACCAGCGACAACGCCACCCGCAGATAAGCCCGCCGCAAAGAGCAAACAACTGAAAGTGAAAGAGCAGCGCGAGCTGGCTGAACTGCCGGTGAAGATTGAATCACTCGAAGCCGAGCAGGCCCGGTTACAGGCTTCGTTGAGCGATCCGGCGTATTATCAACAACCCGGCTCAGACTTTAAGGCGACTCTGGCGAGATTGGAAACCATCACCAAGGAACTGACGGCCTGTTATGCGCGGTGGGAAACGCTAGAGGCGCAGGTTGTGATACAGAAGGCGCTTCGCTCATGATGACGCTTCGACAATTAGCGGCGAAACCGGAGACGGTGCCGGTGGCCACGTCGTGGTATCTGGCCGATCTGGGCGAAGCCCGCGGCAGGCAGGAGCTGTTCACCAGGCAATCTCCGCAACGGCTCAAGGCGCTGCGCGAGCATGCGCTCATCGAAAGCGCCGTCTCCTCCAACCGCATTGAGGGCGTCGTGGTCGAGCCGGCCCGCGTCCGCCCCGTGATCGTGGGCAAATCCCCCTTGCGGGATCGGGATGAAGAAGAGGTGCGCGGCTACCGCAACGCGCTCAACCTGATTCATCAACAGGGGGGCAAGCTGGCGATCTCGGAGAAAACAATCCGGGAGCTGCATCGATTAGCCCGCGGCGGCGTGGGAGACGCGGGGCAATACAAAAAGAACGAGAGCGACATCATCGAACGCTATCCGGATGGCCGGCAGCGGGTGCGGTTCAAAACCGTCCCGGCAGCCCGGACACCAGCCTCCATGGCGGAGCTGATCACCCTGTGGCATCGGGGTCTGGAAGAACGCGTGGCGCACCCGTTGATTGCCCTGGCGGCGTTCAACCTGGATCTGCTCTGCATCCATCCCTTTCGGGACGGCAACGGCCGCGTCTCCCGGCTGCTGCTCCTGCTGCAGTGCTATCACCTGGGCTATGAGGTCGGGCGGTACATCAGCCTGGAGCGGTTGATCGAGCAGAACAAAGAGCGCTACTACGAAACCCTGGAGCAAAGCTCCCACCGCTGGCATGAGGGCCGGCACGATCCGTGGCCCTACATCAATTATGTGTTGTTCATCCTCAAAGAGGCGTACAAGGAATTTGAAGGGCGGGTGGGGCAGGTCGCCGCTCCGAAAGGCGCCAAGACCGAGCTGGTCAGCAATGCGATTGCTCAAACGACTGGACCATTTCGCGTCGCCGACCTCCAGCGAGCGTGCCCTGGTGTCGGTCTGGACATGATCCGGAAGATCCTCAAGACGTTGCAATCCTCCAAACAGGTCGAATGTCTGGGGCGAGGCCAGCAGGCGCGGTGGCGAAAGACGGGCAAATGGGGCAAATAGGTAATACCCAATGAAATAGGTAATGAATTAGGTACTGTGTACAGATGGCCCGCGTTGCCGCTGCGGCGAATATATTCGATCTGCGTCATTGTATATGGGGTGGAATAGCCCCCCCTCTAATCCACTCTCCACTTTCTACTCTCCATTTTCCGCTTTACGCCTTACGCCTTACGTTTTTCACCCTTGCCCCCTGACCCTTTCCCTTCATCATCCACTCTCCATTCTCCATTTTCTATTTTCTGCCTTTACCCCTGCCCCCTTGCCCCATGACCCTTTGCCCTTCCCCCTTACGTTTTTACCCTTGACCCCTGCCCCTTGACCCATGACCCTTTCTCCTTGCCCCTGCCAATTGATTTCCCTGCATTTCCCATTTCACGGGACAATTTCTTGACCCTGAGGGTCAGTTTCCTGTCCATTCCATAGCCGCCGTTCAGCCCGCCCCATATTTGCGATTTGCCATTTGAAATTCGACATTTCCTTGTCTTTTTGTATCGATTTTCCTATACTGAACCTGATTTCCCCATTCCCTCGAG
>JACQCB010000067.1 GCA_016201805.1 Nitrospirota bacterium
ACGGTCTCCGGCAGCAGGATGGAATAGGTCGCCGCCAGATAGTCGGCCCATCCCGCCTCCGACCGAACCAGGACAAGAAAAATCAGGCCGGACAGCCCCGAGAGGCCGACCAGCGTCCTCAAGAAGATCATCGGCGTGGCACTCGTGACGTGCCTGCCCACAAGGCCGGCCAGAAGCCCGATGGCGCCTTTGGTCATCACATTGAGCCAGACGTTTCCGGCCGAGAAGAGGTCTTGAACGAAGCCCAGCGCCAACCCGACCAACAGCCCTTCGATCTCGCCACCCAGGAATCCCACCAGGCAGGCCGCCACAAGACACAGGTCCGGACCAACCCCGGCCACACTGACGTGACGAAGCAGCGTCGCCTGGACCGGAACCAGCCCGAACACCAACCCGGCATAGAGTGGAAGCTTCACGGCTTGTGCTCACCGGATGAGCCGGTCGATGAAGCCGCCGGGGCCGCCTCGGCCTCCCCGAGCGGGCGGGGATCGATAATGACCAGAACCTCTTCGTATTTGTGCGAATCCGCCTCCGGCACAATTTCTGCCGACTGAAAGAGGTCGTCCTCCTCCTTCTCGGTTCGCGTGATCGTCCCGATGGCCAGCCCCCTGGGAAACCCGCCGGTCAAGCCCGAGGTCACGACCACGTCGCCGGCCCGGACCGTGGAGAGGAGAGGGATGTATTTCAGGCGGGCACGGCCGTCCGCAGTGCCTGCGACGATGCCTTCCTCCCTCGTGCGTTGGATCAAGCCCGTCACCGCGTTGTTGGGGTCGGTGATCAGCAACACGACCGACGAGAAGGGGGAGGTCTTCACCACCCGCCCCACCACCCCATCCGGGGTCATGACGCCCATTTCGACTCGAATGCCGTCCCGCTCGCCCTTGTTCAGCACGACGCTCCGATACCAGTTGGTCGCGTCGCGGCCGATGATCTGCGCCGCGACGGTGCCGGGCTTCAGCCGCTCCTTAAATTCGAGCAGCTTGGCGAGGCGCTGGCTGGCGGCCACCATTTCCTGCAACTCGACGTTCCGGCCACGCAACTGCTGGAGTTCCCGGTGCAAGTGCCGGTTCTCTTCCGCGACGTGGTGCAAGGCGACATAGCCCTCCCACGTATCCCGCACACTGCGATCCAGCGTGGAAAAGGCATCGAGTGGAAGCGTGACGATCTGGGCCAGCGGCTGCCCGATGCTCCGGAGCAGACCTCGGCTCTGTTTGGGAAGCAGGAAGACGAGGGACAGCAGCAGCACCGCCAACAGCAGCAGCCCCCGCCTTGTTCCGGAAGTCGTACGAAACATGGCCATCCGCCTGCGGGCCGGGAAGTGAACCCCCTAGCGGGAGCTGCTACACTGCGACATCACCGAGACCTTGCGGAGCAGATCCAGTTCGTCCAGGATCTTGCCGACCCCCAGCACCACGGACGTCAGGGGGTCGTCCACCGTAATGATCGGCAGGTTCGTTTCCTCTCGAAACCGCATGTCCATGCCTTTCAACAAGGACCCGCCGCCGGTCAACACAATGCCTCGATCGATGATATCGCCTGCCAGCTCCGGGGGGGTATTCTCCAGCGCCACCTTGATCGCGTTGACGATCGTCCCGATGGGCTCCTGGAGCGCTTCCCGGATCTCGGCGTCATCCACCACCAGAGTGCGTGGAATGCCCGAGATCAGATCCCGCCCTTTAATCGACATCGTTTTTTTCTCCTCGAACGGGTAGGCCGATCCGATCTCCACCTTGATCCGCTCGGCCATGTGCTCCCCGATGAGGAGGTTGTATTTCTTCTTCACGTAACTCATGATCGCGTCGTCCATCCGATCGCCCGCCACTTTGACGGATTCGCTATAGACGATCCCCCCCAGGGAGATGACCGCGATATCGGTCGTGCCGCCCCCGACGTCCACCACCATGTTGCCGGACGGCTCCGTAATCGGGAGCCCGGCCCCGATCGCCGCCGCCACCGGCTCTTCGATGAGATAGACCTCCCGCGCCCCGGCCAGCTCGGCCGAATCCCGCACCGCCCGTTGCTCCACCTGCGTGATCCGGGACGGCACGCCGATGATGATGCGGGGGCGCACGAAGGTGCTCCGATTGTGCGCCTTGGTGATGAAATACTTCAGCATCCGCTCGGCCATTTCAAAATCCGCGATCACGCCCTCTTTCATCGGCCTGATGGCGGTAATATTCCCCGGCGTCCGGCCGAGCATTTTCTTGGCTTCCGCCCCGACCGCCAGGACCTTCTCGGTTTTCTTCTCCACGGCCACGACCGAGGGTTCGTTCAGCACGATGCCTTTGCCCCGGACGTAGACCAGGGTGGTCGCGGTCCCCAGATCGATGGCCAGATCGTTCGAGAACCAGCCTAAGACGTCACCCGTAAAGCCCACCGTGTCCTCCCTTCGTCAGCCTTGCCCTGAGGTGACTGTTGTCTGTTTCCGTGGGAACCTTACCCGTCAGTCTCGGATATCCAGTTGTCCCGCATCCAAAACCTGCGTACGCGCAATCTCATCGCCCAGCCGAACCCCTTGCTCGTTTCCAATGACCAGCAGGCCTTCGAACACCACAAGGGCAGCCGCCAAGGCCCACCCGACGTAGGGAACCGGAAAGAGGAGGTAGGCCAGGGCCAGGGGCAAATTCCGGATGATGGACTCCTTGAAGCCGGCCACTTCGTGTGTGTGCGGGATGACGGTCTGTAGGCCGATCAGTCGCTTCCCGACGCTGCGTCCTCCGGAAAATCCGTCGGCAATCAAGATATAGCCCAATCCCGCCAGCCAGCCGACCGGCAAAACCAGCCTGCCGGCTGCAGCAACGATGATCACATCCACGAACTTGGCGATCAAGCGATTGAGGACCTGCGCTTTGGGATAGACTCCAGCGCCCAAAGGGCTTGTCCCCTGTCCCTCCTCTGCCAAATGCTCGCCTCGCAATGAATGAACAAGTATAGCAAACTCCCTGCTGGATCACAAACCACCTCGCAAAACCGGATACGCAATCGACGCAGTCCCTTCGCGCAGCCCGCCGGAGGGTTTTCGCAAGGCAAAACGATTTGCCGCCTGAAGCCGTTTCCACCTTGCCTTTGAACCCGCTGCTCGGTACAATTCCACCCAGCATGGAGAACCGACATGATTAAACTGATGCGGGAAGGCGCGCACAAGTATCCCTGGCTGTTGAAATCCATCATGGGCACCCTGGCCATCGCCTTTGTGATCACCATGGGCTGGTGGGGGTTCGGGGAACAGGAAACGAATGCGGTCGTCTCGGTGGGAGACCTGACGGTCACGCGGGACGAATATCGGCGCACCTTCGAAAACACCTACCGGTTCTACAAAGAAAACGTCCAGGGGGATTTCAAGGAAGAAACGTTGAAGCAGTTCGTGATCGACGGGCTGATCGAAAACAAAATTTGGACCCTGGCCGCCAAGGACATGGGCTTGTCCGTCAGCCCCGCTGAGCTGCGCGACAGCATCACGCAGCGCAAGGACTTCCAACGCAACGGCGCGTTCGACCCCGACGTGTATCGACGAATCCTGGCGGCCAACCGCCTCACGCCTGCCCTCTTCGAATCGCTCTACACCGTCGAGTTATTGAGTGCCAAGGCCATGACCGTGGTCCGCGACTCCGTGGCCCTCACGCCGGCCGAGATCGCCGAAGCGCAAGCTCTCATGGCCCGCCAACCTGAAACCCAGCCGAATCCAGGCCAATCGGCCGGCGAGCGGATCCTCCAGGACTTCCTGATGCAGAAGCAGCAACGCGCCCTCCTGGCCTACAAGGAATCCATGAAGGCGCGGCTCCCCATCAAGATTCACAAGGAACTGCTCTAGCAGGCGGCTGAAAAAGTCCCCCAACTTCGTTCTCGGTCGCTCCGCCACTCAACGTACCGGTTCACCGTACGCCTCGTGGCCTTCGCTCCCTGCGGCCTCGTTGGCTGGCCTTTTTGAGCAGCCCGATTTCTCATTTTCCGACAGCCTGCTAGAGGATCAGCATTGCGTCGCCGTAGCTGTAAAACCGGTACCGTTCTTTGACCGCTTCCTCGTAGGCTTCCCGCAATCGCTCTCGACCGGCAAAGGCCGACACCAACATCAACAGGGTGGTGCGGGGCAGGTGGAAGTTGGTCATCAACGCATCCACCGTCCGGAACCGATAGCCCGGCACGACAAACAAGTTGGTGTCGCCCTGTGTCGGCTGCAAGCCCCCCTGTTCGTCGGTCGCCGCCTCCAAGGCGCGGACCGCCGTCGTGCCGACCGCCACCACCCGCCCCCCTGCGGCCTTGGCCAGACGGACCGCCGCAACCGCTTCCGCCGTGACCTCGATCCGCTCCGGCGACATGACGTGGTCCTCGATGCGTTCGGTTTGCACCGGACGGAACGTTCCTGGCCCCACATGGAGCGTCACGGTTGTCAGTGAAACGCCTCGCACGCGCAACGCAGCCAGCAAGTCTTGCGTAAAATGCAAACTGGCCGTCGGAGCCGCCACAGCTCCTTCGACTCTTGCAAAGACCGTCTGATACCAATGACGGTCTTCCTCCCTCGGCAATCGCTTGATATAAGGCGGCAAGGGCATCACTCCGATAGCACCGATCGCCTCCCTCACCGAACGCTCGCTCGTCAAGTGGACAACTGTCCCCGAGGACCCTTGACTGATGACCGACGCCGACAGTCCCCCCTCAAACTCGATGATTTGTCCCGGCGACACTTTCCCTTTGAGCAAGACTTCCCACCGGTCTTGCGCCAGCTCCTTGATCAATAGGAGATCGACTTTGCCCCCGCCTGGCCGTTTCCTGCCGAACAAACGGGCCGCCAGCACTTTCGTGTCGTTCACCACCAACAGGTCGCCAGGGCTGAGCAAGGAGGGCAGGTCCGATACGTGCCGATGGAAACAGGCCCCGCCAGGACGAGACAGCACCAGCAGGCGAGCCTGGTCTCTGGGCTCGACGGGTCGGTCGGCAATGAGAGCGGGGTCGAAAGGAAAATCGAAATCAGACAGCAACATCAGGGCATGGACGAGGACGCGGCGGCGATCCGGTCCCAGGCCTTGAGCTCGGTCCCAGGAAAGTAGTAGCGCAAGATCGTAGCAAAGGGATAGCCAAGACCGGCCATCTCCTTCGCCCCCCACTGGCAGAGCCCCACGGCATGGCCGGCTCCCCGTCCCGTGAGCACGACGGTCTGCCCCACCGCTTCCACCTCAAACTGGGTGCTCGGAATCACGGCATAGCCCACCAGACGCCGAAGATCTTCGCCTCGCAAGATCAACTCGCCTTGCGCATGCAGCAGCCTCAGCTTGGCCACCCGGCCGGCTGGGCTATAGGCAAAGGGCGTGAGGCTCGCAATGGCGCCCACCGCGATCCCCTGCCGCTTGAGGTTGCTCTCCAGGTCCTGCAGTTTAAATTCAGCCCGCCATTGATAATAGGGAGAATTCTTGTCGAAGGGACATTCCACCCCCTTCAGGTACGGCAGGTCCTTCGACCAGACATTCATGGCATCCTCGGTCGGCCCCGCGGCGGTTGACGAGAAGGCCGCGAGAATGGGCGTCCCCCCGTAGGTCAGCACCAGACCGCGCGTCGTCTCCACCGCCTGCTGCACCCGCTGATCCAAACCCTGCCGGCCGCGATAGACCTGATCCTGAGTCCCGGCAACCACATCGTAGTCGCGCGATCGAGCGGCCAGGCGTTGGTAGAGGACATAGGTTCTGGCCACGACCGCCTGGACTTTGAGGGCTTCCGGATGCCAGCCGGAATGCATTTCCGAGGGGACCACTCCCTTGACATACTCCTCCAGATCCACCGCATTGAGCACGGCCAAGCCTTTTTCTTTGGCCATGATCTGGAGCGTCCCTCCCACCACGAGGGAATTGGCATCCGTGGCGACCGTGAGGTCTTCCTCTTGCCCCTTGACCGTCACGCTGTCGGCCGTGAACGTCCGCCCGTTCGCACCGCTCACAAGCACACCGCCCCACCCGCTCCCGCTCGAACCCACGGTGACGACCAGAGGACTTCCAAGCAGCCGTTCTTCTCCACCCGATGAACGGACCACCAGACCTCGGTCAGCCGAGAGCACCACCTGCCGGACGTCCTGCATCAACAAGACACGGATGGGGTCCGCCGCCTGGACCGGCGCCGCCAGCATGGCCGCTCCCACCATTCCGTAGATAACCGACAGCCGACGCATGGGACTCACCGTTTGGACCACAGATACAACAGCAGACTTACCACAATACTGATGACCACACTGGTAGCCAGGGGAACGTACAAGGTAAACTGGTCCCGCTTGATCAGAATATCGCCGGGCAGCTTGCCGAACCAGCCAAGGAATTGACCAAGAAATTGGCCGAACCCGCCGGGGCCATAGCCCTTACCGAGCACTGTGAAGAGCGCGCCGGCGAGGACGAGGACGATGCCGAGAAAGATCAAGACCCTGCCTAAGCCGGTCCAGTCCTCCACGGGCTACCTCACAAGGAGTTCGGCGATCTGGACGGCGTTCAGCGCCGCGCCCTTCCGGAGATTGTCCGAGACCACCCAGAGATTCAGCCCGTGAGGGATCGACTCATCTTCCCGAACGCGGCCGACGTAGACGTCATCCTTGCCGACCACATCCAAGGGCATGGGATAGAGGGCATGGGCGGGATCGTCATAGACCTGCACCCCCGGCGCCGCAGCCAGAACCGCGCGGGCCTCGTTGGCCGTCATCTTCCGCTCCGTTTCGATGTTGACCGACTCCGAATGCCCGACATAGACCGGCACCCGCACCGTCGTGGCCGTGACCTGGATCGAGTTGTCGCCCATGATCTTCCTGGTCTCATGGACCAGCTTCATCTCTTCCTTCGTATAGCCCGTGGGCAAAAAATCATCGATCTGCGGCAGGCAGTTGAAGGCAATCTGATAGGGATAGACCTTCGGCTTGACCGGGCGAAAGCTCAGGAGCGCCTGGCACTCCTCCATCAATTCATCCATGGCCTCCTTCCCGGTGCCCGAGACGGACTGAAAGGTGGTCACGACAATGCGCTTGATGCGGGCCGCATCGTGCAGCGGCTTGAGCGCCACGACCATCTGGATCGTCGAGCAGTTCGGGTTGGCGATGATGCCGTGGTGGGTTTCGGCATCCTGCGGATTGACTTCCGGGACCACCAGCGGAACCTGCTTGTCCATACGCCAGGCGGCACTGTTGTCGATGACCACCGCGCCGGCCTTGGCCGCGATCGGAGCAAACTCCTTGCTGACATCGCTCCCGGCCGAAAAGAGCGCTACGTCGATTCCCTCGAAGGAATCCTTGGTCAGTTCCTGCACGGTGATTTCTCGGCCCTGGAAGGAGACGGTCACGCCGGCCGAACGGGACGACGCCAGAGGAAGCAGGGTCTTCACCGGAAACCGTCGTTCCTCCAGCACCTCGATCATCTCGGCGCCGACCGCGCCGGTCGCCCCGACCACGGCCACGTTGTACGCTGCCTTCTTCGTCAACATTCCGTCCGTCCTTCTTCGATCATCTCGTCACGCATCCGGCATCACAGGTCACGGCTGTGATGCCGCGATCCTGCGAATCCGGTGGTTGAACGTGTCCGCGACATACACGTTGCCCTGCCGGTCCACGGCCACCCCGAAGGGGTAGTTCAAGCAGCTTTCCCGCGCCGGTCCTCCATCCCCTCCGAACCCTGCCACGCCGTTGCCCGCGACAAGCGTGGCGATCTTCTTCCGTCGGTCCCATCGCCGAATCAAATGGCTGTCCGAGTCGGTCAACAAGAGATGCCCCTCCGGATCGATCGCAATGCCGTAGGGCCGTGAGAGGCTGGTTGAAAACTCGTTCGGATGCCCCTGATACCGATACTCTCCCCCATCGCCGGCCACGGTGCTGATCAAGCCGGTGTCCATATCCACCATGCGAATCCGTCCGTTGAAGGTGTCGGCGATGTAGAGCCGCCCGTCGGGATCCAACGCCAGTCCGCTGGGGCCGGCCAGGGCCGCCTCGGTCGCCGGCAGCCCATCCCCCGTATAGGCAGCCTGTCCCGTCCCTGCCACGGTCGTGATGATCCCTGTGGCCTGGTCCACCTTGCGGACCCGGTTATTGCTCTGATCGGCGATGTACAGGCATCCACGCTGAGGATCGACGACTAGCGCCGACGGCTCGTTGAGACTTGCCGAGACAGCCGGTCCTCCGTCGCCCGAATAGCGGTGCTGCCCTGTGCCGACAATCGTCGTGATGACGCCGGTGCTCGCATCCACCCTCCGAACGCGGTGGTTCATCGTATCCGCAATGTAGAGATGGCCTTTCGCGTCCAGCGCCACGGCCGTGGGGAAATTCAGCGTGGCCTGGACGGCGGCCCCCCCGTCGCCTTGATACCGCCTGGAGTGTACTGCCGTTCCCGTCACAAACCGAACCGTTCCGCTCAAATCTCCGAGCTGCGCAAACTTTTCCGGAGTCTGCGCATGGGAGCTTCCCAGCGGATCATCCTCGTCGAAATCAGACGGCCGGCTCCCTCCAACCGATTCCTGTGCACCCTGGAACGCGGCGACATCCGGCTGCCCCGCGACGGTGGTAATGATGCCTGTCCCGATGTCCACCTTCCTGACCACATGGTTTTCGGAATCCGCGATGTAGAGGGATCCGGCTCCGTCGAGCGCAAGACTCTTGGGCTCGTTCAGACGAGCCGCCACAGCCGCCCCCCGGTCACCGGCATGGCCGGGCTCCCCCGTCCCCGCCAAGGTCGAAATTTTTCCCGACTCCACCGACACCAATCGTCAATTCCGAATAAAATTCTTCAGAATCGCGTCCCCCATCTCCTTCGTACCGACCAACGTGCCGCCGGGACTCTGGATATCCTTGGTCCGATAACCCTGCTCCAGCGTGGTCAGGATCGCCCGCTCCACCGCCTCCGCCTCCTTGTCCAGACGAAGTTGATAGGCCAGCAACATGGCGGCCGAGGCGATCGTAGCGATGGGGTTGGCCAGGTTCTTCCCGGCAATGTCGGGGGCGCTGCCG
>JACQCB010000072.1 GCA_016201805.1 Nitrospirota bacterium
AGCCGTGCTGTGCGGCGGGATCAGCGCATTGATCCAGGCCGGCTTCGAAACACTGGTGAAGGCCGGGTATTCCCCTGAGATGGCCTATTTCGAATGTCTGCACGAGGTCAAGTTGATCGTGGACCTGATCTACGAGGGCGGCATCGCAAACATGCGCTACTCGATCAGCACCACCGCCAAGTATGGAGACGTGACGCGGGGGCCGCGGATCATCACGGATGAGACGAAAAAAGAAATGCAAAAAATCCTGGAGGAAATCCAGAGCGGACGGTTTGCCCGCGAGTGGGTGCTGGAGAACCAGGCCAACCGGCCGGTGTACAATGCATTGCTGGCGAAGGGCGAAACCCATCCGATCGAGACGGTCGGGGCGAAGCTGCGGGCGATGATGCCCTGGTTGAAAAAAAGCAAGCTCGTCGATAAGGCGAAAAACTAGTGTAGTGTCTCAGTAATCACTTTACAATCCGTTCGTGGTGAGCTTGTCGAACCATGAACGGAACCCTTGGAAATTACTCGCCCTTCGACAGGCTCAGGGCGAACGGACTCTGCAAAGGGATTTGTGAAACACTACACTAGAGGGAGGCGTGCAGCCTCAGCCCACAGCCATCAGCTTCGGAGCGAGGGCTTGCTGATAACTGAGAGCTGATGGCTGTAGGCTAGGGTAATGGCAGATCGCGCAGTCGGCATTCCGATCGTGAAAGAGGGGCTTCCATTCGTTGCGACGGCCGGCGGGGCGGCGGCGCTGGCCGGCGCGCTGGGATGGACGGGGTCCACGTTGGCGCTGGGCGTCGTGGCGCTCTTCACGGCGTGGTTTTTTCGCAATCCCAAGCGGATCGTGCCGCTCCTGCCTGGTGCGGTTGTTTCCCCCGGTGACGGACGGATCATCGCGATTGCGGAAGAATTCGAGCCGCGTTTTCTGAAAGAGCAGAGCACCAGGATCAGCGGCCACGTTGCGGAACGAGCAGAACGCGCTGATGATTCGGACGCTGCAGGGACAGAAAGTGCTCTGCGTCCAGGTGGCCGGCCTGATCGCGCGGCGGATCGTCTGTTGGGCGTCCCCCGGCGAGCGGGTGGGCCGTGGAGAACGGTTCGGGTTGATCCGGTTTGGCTCCCGGATGGATGTCTTTCTTCCCCTACGGGCGACGCTGCGGGTCGGCGTCGGGGAGCATGTCAAGGGCGGCGAAACCATCCTGGCCGAGTTGGCCGGAGGAGAGGCGTGATGCGCGGGACGTTCATGAAAGACGGCAAGCCGCTCACGAAAGAATCCAAACGCCGGCGGGGGGGCTACTTGATCCCCAACCTGCTGACGACCGGCAATTTGTTCTGCGGACTTTTTTCGATCCTGGAGGTCTTCAACGCCAACTACGTGACGGCGGCCATCGCCATCATGGTGGCGTTGATCTTCGACATGCTGGACGGGAAATCCGCCCGGTGGATGAAAAGCACCAGTCAGTTCGGCGTCGAGTATGACTCCTTGGCCGACCTCGTCTCGTTCGGCGTGGCGCCGGGATTGCTGATTTATTCCTGGGCGTTGAGCGCCCACGGCATGGCGGGCTCCGCGGTCATGTTCGCCTTCGTGGCCTGCGGCGCGTTGCGCCTGGCCCGGTTCAACGTGATGGCGGCCGCCTCGGAGAGCAAGTATTTCACCGGCCTGCCCATTCCGGCTGCGGCCAGCGTCATTGCGACGCTGGTCATCTTCGACCATCACATTCTTCGTATGGGGGCGGAAGTCAAACCCCTGCTGATTTTGATTATGACGCTGACGCTGGCGTTTTTGATGGTCAGCACGATCAAGTATCGGAGCTTCAAAGATCTCAAGTTCAAAGGGGACCACCACTTCAACTATCTCGTCTGGGCGATCCTTGCGCTGATGCTTGTGGTGGCCTGGCCCCAGGTGATGTTGTTCGTCATCGTGGCCGGGTATGCGGCCTTGGGCGTGGTGGAAAAAGGCATCGGGCTCCTTGCCAAGGCGTTTGGCAAGGGTAAGATAAGTGGGGCCGGGTCGGAGCCCCTCACCGATGCAAAAGAGTAGAGTGGCTGGGAAGAGGAGTAGTACGCGATCCCGACGGAATTGAGAGAGCTGGTGGTGTCCACGTGCAACAGCGTGGACAGGGTGCGAACCAGCCCGTCGGACGCGGAACTCGCCTCGGAGCCGAGTCCGCGAAGCCCTCGTGGGTGGTAAGGACTCCGCGTGACCCTCGTGACGGGTCTCAATGAGGGTGTCGAAGCTTCTGATCGAAGCCGGCACTGAATCAGGGTGGTACCACGGAGCGCGCAAGCCTTCGTCCCTGGGTTGGGGGGTGAAGGCTTTTTTCTTTGGTGGCGCCGGGTTGCCCCCTGTGCTCGCGCACCGCGCACCAAGATTGTTGGTGGTTGTAAATATAGGGACGGTGCTCGGTAGACGCGCGCCGTGAGGGGCAACCCGGGCGCCCTACCGTGTTTGTGACGGAGAGAGGTGAAAAGATGGCATCCAACAACACACGCATGATCCGGATCTTCGACACCACCTTGCGGGACGGGGAACAGTCGCCCGGGGCGAGCATGAACGTCGAGGAAAAACTCATGATCGCCAAGCAACTGGCCAGGCTCGGAGTGGACGTCATCGAGGCCGGGTTCGCCTATAGCTCGCCCGGCGATTTCGAGGCGGTCAGGCAGGTGGCGCAGACGGTGGAGGGGCCGACCGTCTGCAGTCTGGCCAGGGCCAAGCCGGAGGACATCACGCGGGCCTGGGAGGCGCTCAAGGGGGCGCCCAAGGTTCGCATCCATACGTTTCTCTCGACCTCGGACATCCATCTCAAGCACCAGTTTCGCATGACGAGGGACGAGGCGCTGAAGCGGGCGGTGGAGATGGTGCGGTTTGCACGCGGCTACGTGGACGACGTGGAATTTTCGCCGATGGATGCCAGTCGCTCCGATCCCGCCTACCTCTATGAGGTCCTGGAAGCGGTGATCGAGGCCGGCGCCGGCACCGTGAATATTCCGGACACGGTGGGCTACGCCGCCCCGCAGGAGTTCGGCCTGCTGATCCGCGGCATCCGCGAGAAGGTCCGCAACAGCACCCAGGCGGTCATCTCGGTCCATTGTCACAACGACCTGGGACTGGCCGTGGCCAACTCGCTGGCGGCCGTTCTTGAGGGGGCCGGGCAAGTGGAATGCACGATCAACGGGATCGGGGAGCGGGCGGGCAATGCCGCGTTGGAAGAGATCGCCATGGGGCTCCGGACCCGCAAGGATTTTTATGGAGCGGACACGGCCATCCGCACCGAGGAAATTTCCAAAACCAGCCGCTTGGTCAGCAAGATCACGGGCATGGTGATCCAGCCGAACAAGGCGATCGTCGGCGCCAATGCCTTCGCCCATACATCGGGGATCCATCAGGATGGTCTCTTAAAGGAGAAGAGCACGTACGAGATCATGCGGCCCGAGTCGATCGGGCTGGTCCAGAGCACGCTGATCATGGGGAAGTTGTCCGGCCGCCACGCCTTCCGGAAACGGATCGAGGAACTGGGCTACAAGCCGTCCGAAGAAGAGATGAACCGCGCCTTCGAACGGGTGAAGAAGCTGGCGGACCAGAAGAAGGAGATTTACGAAGAGGACCTGGAGGTCATCATCTCCGAAGAAGTCGCGCGCATTCCTGAACGCGTGGTACTGAAAGCCCTGCAGATCGAGAGCGGGACCAACCGGGTGCCGACCGCCACAGTGGAGTTGGAGATCGACGGCCGGCTGGTGACACAGACCGGGACCGGCGACGGGCCGGTGGACGCCGCCTACCGAACCATTGCCGCGATGACGCAGGCCAAGAGCCATTTGCTTTCTTATGCGGTCAAGGCCATTACCGGCGGCACCGATGCGCAAGGCGAAGTGTCCGTGCGGCTCGAGGAGGGTGGCAAGACGGCCATCGGCCATGGGGCCGATACGGACATTATCGTCGCCTCGGCCAAGGCGTACCTCAATGCCATCAACAAGCTGGCCTTTTGGACCTCCAAGGAGGCCGATCCGGCGAAGAAAGTCGGCTTGATTTGACGCGCAGATCGCGGGTAGAGTGACCCTGTTTGGGCGGATATCCGGGCGGGTGCGGCAAGGGGGGGAGAGTCGAGTGAACGCGCAAATTGCGGTGTTGGCTGGCGATGGGGTTGGACAGGAAATCGTGCCTGAGGCGGTCAAACTGCTCAGGGCGGTCGCGGAGCGGTTTCACCATACGTTTGAGTTCATCGATGGGCTGGTGGGCGGCCAGGCCATCGACCGGGTTGGGGTGCCGTTGCCGGACGAGACGCTCACGCTGGCGAAGAAAAGCGATGCGGTGCTGCTGGGCGCGGTGGGCGGCCCCAAGTGGGAAGGACTTGAGTACCGGCTCCGTCCAGAACGGGCCCTGCTGGGCCTGCGGGAGCAACTCGGCCTCTTTGCCAACCTCCGTCCCGCCAAGCTCTATCCCATGTTGGCCGATGCCTCGACGTTGAAGCGGGAGGTGATCGAGGGGATCGATCTCCTCGTCGTACGCGAGCTGACCGGGGGCATTTATTTCGGCAAGCCGAAGGGAATCGAGAAGACGGCGGAAGGCGAGCGAGGGATCAACACCGAAGTCTACACGACCGAAGAAATCCGACGCATCGCCAAGGTTGCCTTCGATGCGGCGCGCAAGCGTCGCCGGAAAGTCATGTCGGTGGACAAGGCCAACGTGCTGGAGTCGTCCGAACTCTGGCGGCGCGTCGTCATCGAGGTCCACAAGGGCTATCCGGACGTCGAACTGACGCATATGTATGTCGATAACTGCGCCATGCAGCTCATCCGGAACCCGAAGCAATTCGACGTCCTGGTGACCACCAATCTGTTCGGCGATATTCTCAGCGACGAAGCGGCCATGTTGACCGGCTCCATCGGGATGTTGCCCTCGGCCAGCATCGGAGCCAAGGCCGGGATGTACGAGCCGATTCACGGCAGCGCCCCCGACATTGCCGGGAAGAACCTGGCCAACCCCATCGCTACGATCGCCTCGGCCGCCATGTTGCTGGCCTATCAACTTCGTCTGGACAAGGAGGCGGAGGCGGTGGAGCGGGCGATCCTGACCACGCTGGA
>JACQCB010000075.1 GCA_016201805.1 Nitrospirota bacterium
ACCTTCGTCGAATCGTAGACGACCTCGACCGCCTCGGCATGGCCCGTGCCTCCCGCCGACACGTCTTCATAGCTGGGATTCACCGCATGACCGCCCGTATAGCCCGACGTCACCGAGACGACTCCCTCCACGCCTTCAAAGACTTCCTCCATACACCAGAAGCAGCCTCCGGCAAAGGTAGCCGTTGACAGTTGGCGATTCTCTGCGGCTTCGCTCGCCAAGCCCGTTCCCGGCATCACGGCCAGGAGCCATACAACGAAAAGCCATTCGAGCATCGGCACGATTGTGATGGGGCACGAGACGGAGCACTGAGCCGGCCGGAGGTGGAACGTCCGGGGAGAACGCATCGGTCCTGACCCCATTGAGCGCATCGTCAGAGGTTATTCGATCAAATCCAATTTAATGCTCAAGTCCTTCAACTGCTCCGGACCGACATGCGAGGGCGCATCGGTCATCGGACACTGGGCCTTCTGGGTCTTGGGGAACGCGATCACGTCGCGGATGGAGTCAGCGCCGCCCAGGAGCATGATCAGACGGTCCAGGCCAAAGGCAATGCCACCATGCGGCGGGGCGCCGTACTCGAGGGCTTCCAAGAGAAACCCAAACTTGGAAACCGCTTCGTCTTTGCCGATGCCGAGCAGATCGAACACCTTGCTCTGCACCTCCCGGCGATGAATTCTGATGCTCCCGCCGCCCAGTTCGCTTCCGTTCATGACCAGGTCGTAGGCCTTGGCCCTGACCTTGAGCGGATCGGTCTCCAGCAGCGGCAGGTCCTCGTCCAGCGGCGCGGTGAAGGGATGGTGGATGGCTACGTAGCGCTTGAGCGCCTCGTCATGCTCCAGCATCGGAAAATCCACCACCCAGAGCGGCCGCCAGGCTTTTTGATCGATCAGGTTTCGTTCCTCGGCCAGCAACAGCCGCAGACGGCCGAGCACGTCGTGCACGACTTTGGGTTTGTCGGCGACGAAAAGCAGCAGGTCGTCAGTCTGTGCGTCCGGCACCGCCGCCAGGAGGCTCCGCGCGTCCAGGAACTTGGCGATGACGGACTCCAACTGGCCGTCGCCCATGATCTTGACCCAGGCCAGACCCTTGGCGCCGAAGCCCTTGGCCGTTTCCCCCAGCGCGTCGATTCGGCTCCGGGAGATCTCCGCCCCGCCCTTGACGACGATCGCCTTCACCATGCCGCCCTTGGCGAGCGTCTCCCGGAACACCTTGAACTCGGTCTTCGACGCGAAGTCCTGCAGGTCGTGCAGCGGCATGCCGAAGCGGAGATCGGGTTTGTCCGATCCGTAGCGGCCCATGGCCTCCGCGTAGGCCATCCGTGGAAACGGCGTGGGCAGTTCGACCCCGGCGGTCGCCTGAAATATCTGCCGGATCATCTGTTCCATCAAGACCATCACCTGTTCGCGGTCGATGAAGGAAAGCTCCAGATCGATCTGCGTGAATTCCGGCTGGCGGTCGTTGCGGAGGTCCTCGTCGCGGAAGCAACGCGCGATCTGGTAATAACGGTCCACGCCGCTGACCATCAGAATCTGTTTGAAGAGTTGCGGCGACTGCGGCAGCGCGTAGAAACAGCCCGGATTGACCCGGCTCGGCACTAGATAGTCGCGGGCGCCTTCCGGCGTGCTCTTGGTGAGCATGGGCGTTTCCACTTCCAGGAAGTCCTGTCCATTGAGGAAGGCCCGGGCCTCCTGCATGACCTCGTGGCGCAGGCGCAACAGCCGCTGCATCTTGGGCCGGCGCAAATCAAGATAGCGGTGCTTCAAGCGCAAGGCCTCGGTCACCTCGCCCTCGTCTTCGATCAGGAACGGGGGCGTCTTGGCCTCGTTGAGAATTTCGACGGTCTGGACCAACACTTCAATCTCGCCGGTTGCCAGATTGGGATTGGCCGACCCATCCGGCCGCAAGGCTACGGTACCGGTGACGGCCACCACGAATTCGCCCCTGAGCACATGGGCCTGCTGATGGGCGGCGGGGCTGATTTCAGGATTGAAGACGATCTGCGTGAGGCCTTGCCGGTCCCGCACGTCGATAAAGATCACGTTTCCGTGGTCACGCCGACGCTGCACCCATCCGTTGATCGTCACGGTCTGACCCACATGCCGGCGGGACAGTTCGCCGCACCGATGCGTTCGCATCATCATGCTTTCCTCCGCCTGGACGGTTTGGCCCAACGAGCCGGACTGGCCGGGCGGGTCGAACGAGTTGGACGAGCCTGGTGAGTCGAACGGGCTGGACGGGCCGGACGAGCCGGATGAGACTGGCGGGTCGGACGACGAGCCGGAGGAGCCACCAGGCGCGAGGGCTCGCGTGAAGCGGCCACCGCCTCCTGACGGCTCCGCACCAGCGCCCGCAACTGATTGGCTTCCCGATCCGTCAGGTAACGGTAATGCCCGCGGGGCAAGTCGGCCAGGCTCAAGGAGCCGAAGCGCACGCGGGTCAGCTTGATGACCGGATGCCCGACGGTCTCCAGCATCCGTTTTACCTGGTGTTTGCGCCCCTCGTGAATCGTGATTTCCACCCAGGAATTCTCTTTCGCCTTCCGGATCTTTTTGACGACGGCAGGACCGGTGAGGCCATCCTCCAACTCCACGCCTCTCTCCAACGCCCCAATTTCCTCGTCGGTCAGCACGCCCTTGACCTTGATGAGATAGGTCTTGGCGACATGGTAGCGCGGATGCAGGAGCGCCTGGGCGATCTCCCCCTGGTTGGTCAGCAGCATCAAGCCTTCGCTATCGTAATCGAGCCGGCCGACGGGAAACACACGCAGCCCGACCCCCGTCAGCAGATCCGTGATGGTCGGCCGGCCGGCCGGATCGCTCAGAGAGGACATGTAGCCTTTCGGCTTGTTGAGCATGAGGAACACCTGCGGCGGCACCTCCTTCAAGTGCCGTCCGTCCACCTTCACGTGGTCCTTCGCCGGATCGACCTTCGTGCCCAACTCGCGGACGACCCGGCCATTGACAGTCACGCGTCCCTGCGCGATCCACTCCTCCGCCTTGCGGCGCGACACCAGCCCGGAGTCGGCGATCACTTTTTGAAGCCTGATCAACATACGTGACGCGTGACACGTGACGCGTGACAAGTCCGAGGCACGTTCCGCTCTCGTCACCTGTCACCCGTCACTCGTCACCCTGCTATTCCCATTCGATGGTGCTCGGCGGCTTTGAACTCAGGTCGTAGACCACCCGATTCACCCCGCGCACCTCGTTGATGATCCGGCTCGAGATCGTGCCCAGCAACTCGTGGGGCAGCTTGGCCCAGTCGGCGGTCATCCCGTCCAGGCTGGTCACCACCCGGAGCGCGATCACGTGTTCGTAGGTCCGCTGATCGCCCATCACCCCCACCGTCCGCACCGGGAGCAGCACCGCAAAGGCCTGCCACAGGTCGTGATACAGGCCCGATTTTCTGATTTCCTGATCCACCACGGCCTCGGCATTGCGCAACATGGCGAGCCGCTCCGGCGTCACGGCCCCCAAGATGCGAATTGCCAACCCAGGTCCGGGGAACGGCTGCCGCCAAATAATATCATCCGGCAGCCCTAACTCTTTGCCCAACACCCGCACTTCGTCCTTGAACAGCTCGCGCAGCGGCTCGATCAGTTTGAGCCTCATCTTGGTGGGCAGCCCGCCGACGTTGTGGTGCGTCTTGATCGTCGCCGAGGGACCCTTGAAGCTGACGCTCTCGATGACGTCCGGGTACAACGTGCCCTGCACCAGAAATTTCGCGTCGCCCAGTTTCGATTTGGCCTCGGCCTCGAATTGCTTGATGAACAGCTTCCCGATAATTTTCCGTTTACGCTCCGGATCGGTCACCCCTTTGAGCGCAGCAAGAAACATCTGCGCCGCGTCCAGGAGGCGCAAGTTCAAATGGAGCTGTCGCGCAAACGTCTGTTTGACTTGTTCCTTCTCTCCCGCCCGAAGCAACCCATTGTCGACGAAGATACAGGTGAGCTGATCGCCGATCGCCCGATGCGTCAAGGCGGCCGCCACCGACGAGTCCACCCCGCCGCTCAAGGCGCAAATCACCTGCTCCTGGCCGACCTGTTCGCGAATCTGCTCCACGGCCGTGTCCACGTAGGACCGCATGGTCCAGGTGGGCTTGCAGCCGCAGATGTCGTAGACGAAATTCCGCAGCAGCTTGACGCCGCCCGTCGTATGCGCGACTTCGGGGTGAAACTGGAGGCAGTAGATTCGGCGCTTGCCCCCCGTCGATTTCATGGCGGCGACCGGCGAGTTGGCGGTATGGGCGATCGACCGGAATCCTTTGGGCATCCGCTCGATCCGGTCTCCATGGGACATCCAGACCTGGCAGGACGCCCCCTTCCCCACGCCCTTGAACAAGTCGGACGCATCGTCGATCATCAACTCGGCTCGGCCATACTCGCGGTGCGAGGCCTTGGCCACCTCGCCGTCTAGAAGCTTGGTCACCAGTTGCATCCCGTAACAGATGCCCAAGATCGGCAGGCCTTCCTCCAGGAGTTGCCTGGGAATCATCGGCGCGTTCTTGTCGTAGACGCTGGCCGGGCCTCCGGAGAGCACGATGCCCTTCGGGCGATAGGCCAGGATCGTGGCCAACGGCGTGGTGCAGGGAAGGATTTGGGAGTAGACCTGGGCTTCGCGAATGCGGCGGGCGATAAGCTGGGTATACTGGGACCCGAAGTCGAGGATCAGGATTCTATCGTGCCACTGTTCCATCAAATACCGTTAGACGCGAACCGTGAGGAGTGAGGGGTGAGATGACTTACTCCGACTCCGTGCGGTAGTTCGGGGCTTCCTTGGTGATGATCACATCGTGGACGTGCCCTTCCCGAAGGCCGGCGAGCGTCTGCCGGATGAAGGTCGCCTTCTGCTGCAACTCCGTGATCGTGCGGCAACCGCAATAGCCCATGCCGGACTTGACGCCTCCAACCAATTGGAAGACTACGCCGGACAGGGTCCCCTTGTAAGGCACCCGGCCTTCGATCCCTTCGGGCACCAGCTTGGAGGTCGGCTGCCCGGCCTGAAAGTAGCGGTCCTTCCCGCCCCGTTCCATGGCGCCCAACGACCCCATCCCGCGATAGACTTTGTAGGTCCGCCCTTGAAACAGCACGGTCTCGCCGGGGGACTCCTCCGTCCCGGCCAAAATCCCGCCGATCATGACGGCGGAAGCGCCACCCGCCAAAGCTTTCGTAATGTCGCCTGAGTATTTGATCCCCCCGTCCGCGATGATCGGCACGCCGCTTCCGGCCAGGGCCGCGGCGCAGTCCGCCACCGCCGTCAATTGCGGCATGCCCGCGCCGGACACGATCCGCGTCGTGCAGATCGAACCGGGGCCGACGCCCACCTTGACGGCATCCGCACCGGCCTTGACGAGGTCCTTCGCCGCCGTCGCCGTCGCAATGTTCCCCGCGATCACGTCCAGGGAGGGGTACTTCTGCTTGACCAACTTCACCGTCTCCAAGACGCTCTTGGAATGGCCGTGGGCCGTATCCACCACCACCAGGTCCACACCGGCCTTCGTGAGCAGCGCCAGCCGATGCTCGGCATCCGCCCCCACCCCGACCGCCGCGGCCACCCGCAAGCGCCCATGCTCATCCTTGCAGGCATGCGGGTACTTGATCCGTTTCTCGATATCCTTGATTGTGATCAACCCCTTCAGCTCGAATTTCTTGTTGACGACGGGCAGCTTTTCGATGCGATACTCGTGGAGGATTTCGCGCGCCTTCTCCAGGCTGGTGCCGACTGGGGCGGTCACCAACTTGTCCTTCGTCATCACCTGGGCGACTTTCAGATCCATCCGGGTTTCAAACCGCAAATCCCGGTTCGTCAGGATCCCCACCAGCTTCCCCTGCTTGGTCACGGGGATACCGGAAATCCGGTACTTCGTCATGATCTCATGGGCATCCCGGATCGTCTGCTCCGGCGCGATCGTGATGGGATCGAAGATCATCCCGCTCTCGGACTTCTTCACCTTGTCCACTTCGGCCGCCTGGTCCGCGGGCGAGAGCACACGATGGATCACGCCTATCCCACCTTCGCGGGCCAACGCAATGGCCAAACGCGCCTCGCTCACCGTGTCCATGGCCGCGCTGACGATGGGAATGTTGATCGCAATGTTCCGCGACACGCGCGTGCGGGTGTCCACCTCGCTGGGGATCACCTCCGACTTGGCCGGGACCAGAACCACGTCATCGAAGGTCAACCCGACTCGCACGTCTTTATCCAGCATGGATCTCCTGCTCAGGCTTGTCGTGAAGGAGGGTATGGTCCGACACGGAATTTTCGGAATCTAGCACAGCCATTTCAGAGGGTCAAGGCAAGCGAACAGGTCTGTGGAGGGCCTCATTCCACACGCATCACGCCCTGGCGGAACGCCCGCTTACCTGCGTGTTTCGACCGGCTTGTCGGTCAGGGCCGCCTCGGACTGGGTGTCCTCTTGCAGGCGCTCGCTGCCTTCATCGGCCGGCATAAACTGCTGGATGCGCGTGCTGCCGCTGTCAACCACAAATACGCTGCCCTTCGCATCCACCCCGATGCCGTAGGGGAAATTGAACTGCCCGTCGCCACCGCCGAACCCGCCCCACTGGGTAATAAAGTTCCCCTCGCGGTCGAACTTCTGGACCCGTTGATTGCCGGTGTCTGTCACGTAGACGTCGCCCTGCCCGTCCACCGCAATGCCCCAAGGCGAACGGAAATGCCCCGTATCCTGGGCCTGGGGGCTGCTGGCATGGCCGGGGCCGAGACTGCTGCCCCACTTCGTGATCAGTTGGGGCAGGACATTGGTGCTGGTGTCAAACTTCTGGACCCGGTGGTTGCCCATGTCCACGACGTAGACGGCCCCGTCGGCCTGATCGACCGCAATCCCGCGCGCGAAGTAAAACTGGCCGTCGTTGGTGCCGAAGCTGCCCCACTGCATAATGAACTCGCCGTGCATGTCGAACTTCTGCACCCGGAAATTCGCGCTGTCCACCACGTAGATATAGCCACGCACCCGATCGACGGCGATCCCCCAGGGTGAGCTGAACTGGCCTTCCCCGTTGCCGCGGGAGCCGAACTTCATAAGGTAGCCGCCCAGTTTCCCGTCGAACTTTTGAACCCGATGGTTGTTCGTATCCACCACGTAGACATCCCCGCGCGCATCGCAGGCGATGCCGGTGGGATTGTGAAAATTGCCGTTGGCGTTTCCGAAGTTGCCCCACAGGATGATGAAGGTCCCGTTGTTGTCGAACTTTTGAACGCGGTTGTTGCCGTTGTCCACGACGAACAGGGCCCCCTGCTGGTCGATCGCCAAGCCATACAACGGCGCCATGAATTCGCCGCCGTGCAACAGCGAGGCGCCCCGGCCTGGCTTGCCCCACTTGGAGACGCAGAGGTAGCCGGAGGTATTGACCAGGATCGTCGCGCTGGCCGGAACCGATACGTTGTTGCCGACGTCTTTGAACCAGGCATAGATCGTCTTGCCGCCGTCGCCCGGCGAGAGCGTGAAGGGGACTGTGGCTCCGAACTTTAGTTCGGGCGCGACGTCCACCCAGCCCGGCACCCCGGCGGTCGGCGCCAGGGGATTTTCGGACACATAATAGGCGGCGACGCCCGTGTCGCTGTCGTTGGCCGAGACCGTGAGCACCACATCCGGCGTGCTGGTCATAAAGGCCCCGTGGTTGATCACCACCATCGGGTTCTGCGGCGCGGAAATGTCGATGAGCACTGGCGTGGCCGTGACCTCGTCGGAGGGCAGACTTTCCCGTCCGTCTTCGTAGACGGCCGTGAGCACATAATAATACGGCGTATCGTTGGTCAGCCCCGTATGGACATGGGGACTCACGACCCCTTCGATGCGCGTCCCGGTCTGCGCGGTGACGCCAGACTGCGTGTGGAAGTAGAGGTTGTAGGACTGCGCGCCCGGCACCTCCAGCCAACTCAGCACCGCTTCGGTGTCCCCCGGCTTCGCCACCACGCTCCGTGGAGCCGGCAGATCGGTGGCCTCCTTCGGCCCAGCCTGCGAAGCCTTCTGGATCTCCTCTTCGGTCGGCGCATATTTCAAGACGCGGGCATTCCCGCTATCCACGACGTAGACGCAGCCTTCTCGATCCACGGCAACGCCGTAGGGGAAATTCAACTGCCCCTCGGTGATGCCGCGGTTGCCCCAGGCGCAGATGAACGTCCCGTTCCCGTCGAATTTCTGAATCCGATGGTTCCCGCTGTCCACGATGTAGACGTTGCCGAGCGCGTCGCAGGCCACGCCCCAGGGAGCCTTGAACTGCCCCGGGCCGCTGCCTTCCTTCCCCCACTTGGTCAGGAAGCTCCCACGGGAGTCGAACTTCTGGATGCGATGGTTGCCCTCGTCTGCGACAAAGATGTTGCCGACGAAGTCCACCGCGAGGCCGCGCGGAAAGAAGAAGGCGCCGTCGAAACTGCCGTCCCTCCCCCATTTCATCAGGGGGGTCCCGTCAGGCTGGAACTTCTGAATCCGCGCATTGCTCGTGTCGGACACGTAGAGATTCCCGTCCTTGTCCGTCGCCGTCCCCCAGGGTACGTCGAACTTGCCCATGCCGGCCCCGCGCCACGCAAACCCGAACTTTCCCCAGGCTTGCATCACGTTGCCGTCGGCATCGAACTTTTGCACCCGGTTGTTCCCGCTGTCCGCAACGTAGACATGGCCTTCAGGCCCCGTGGCGAGACCTCGGGGGTAGTAAAACAGCCCTTCCTGGTCGCTCGCCTCGCCGCCCCACCGGGCCAGAAACTTCCCGTCCTTGTCGAACTTTTGAATCGAGTGATTGTCCGTATCGGCGACGTAGATGTTCCCGTCCTTGTCGAGCGCGATGCCGGTCGGAGAGTTGAACTCCCCGTCATCCACCCCCGCCTGACCGATCTTCATGGCCAGCAGATAGGGAGCCGGCACCGCCATGACTTCCGCGGACTCCAGGCTTTCGCCCTGCGGGGTGACGACCGTTACGACATAGTGATAGCAGGTCCCGTTGGCAAGATCGTCGTGGACGAAGGGGCTCGTCGCCCCTTCGATCAAATTGCCCTTCTCCTTAGTCACCCCGATGACCGGGTTGAAGTCCGCCGCACTGGCGATCGGACGGGTCAACTCGGAGAATTTGATCTGGACTCCCTTGGTCGTCTGGAAATAGAGGTTGTAGTACATGGCGTCCGGAACCGGGTTCCACGAAATCGTGACCCGGCCATTGCCGGACTTGGCCGCCACGTTTGCCGGAGCCGGGGGCAGTTCTTCTTGCTCCATCGACTCCCCCGCACCCCACTCATCCGGATTGCCTTGGGCTCGAAGCGCAAGACGGTCGGGTGCCAATCCCTCGTTGAACCACCACTTTTTCATTGTGTCCCTCATAGTTCCTGCAGGCATGACTGAGGAAATAATCTGCTTCTTTCAATCACTTAGCAGCGCAGTCTAACAAAGTGGAATAGACCAAGTCAAGGCAACTGATCGCAGCGCTGACCCTAGCAAAGTCATGACAAATGCACGTCAACCAGCCAAGAGAACCGCGCTGGTTGTTGCCCTTCCCAGGATCGGCTAAGATACTGCGCCACGATGTCTTTGCCGGCCCTCTATGTCTCCAGACTGCTTCCTCCCGCCGTCATGTCGGTGCTCACGGAACGGTTCCGCCTCGTCGCCCAACCAGGCCCCCTCCCACCGGAAAAGCAATCCTTACGCAAGGGGCTGGAGGAGGCAGAAGCTGCCATCTGCACGTTGACGGAGCAGATCGACCGCGAAGCCTTGCACGCGGCGCCCCGCCTCCGCGTAATTGCCAACTATGCGGTCGGATACAACAACATCGATCTGGACGCTGCGAAAGATCGGGGGATCGTCGTCACCAACACGCCCGATGTCCTCACCGAAGCGACCGCGGACATGGCCTGGGCCCTGTTGCTGGCCACGGCCAGACGCATTCCAGAGGGACACGGACTGGTGCAGCAAGGAGCCTGGACGGGATGGGAGCCGACGCAACTGCTGGGCGCAGACGTCTACGAGAAAACTCTCGGCATCGTCGGCATGGGCCGGATCGGCAACGCCGTTGCGCGGCGGGCCGCCGGGTTCCGCATGCCGATTGTGTACTGCAACCGCACAGCCCCGGCGCCATCGGATACGGCCCCCTCATGGCGGCATCTCTCCTTGCAGAAAGTCCTCTCCGAATCGGATTTCATCAGCCTCCACGTCCCCCTGACACCCAGCACCCGCCATCTTATCGGCGCAGCGGAACTGCGGCTCATGCGTCCGACCGCATTCCTCATCAATACCTCCCGCGGCCCGGCCATCGACGAGGCGGCCCTGGTGGACGCCCTTCGTGAACGCCGCCTGGCCGGCGCCGGACTGGATGTCTACGAGCAGGAACCGGCCCTTCACCCCGGTCTCCGATCGCTCGCACAGGTCGTCACGCTGCCGCATCTCGGCTCGGCCACCCTCAGCGCCAGGGTCCGCATGGGCATGGTTTGCATCGAGAACATCCGGGCGGTCCTGGAGGAACGTCCGGCACCGAACCGGGTCAACTAAGAAGAATTGACGATTGTTGGATTGAGTCATTGACGCATTGTCCAATGGATCAATCGTCAATCCAACAATCGTCAATTCCTACGTGCCCAGCCGGAGGTCCCTGGCCACCTCGTGGATCAGGTCCGCCTCGATCCGTTCTTGTTTTCTCAGATAGGCTTCCAGCAAGGCGTTATCGCAAAGCGTATTGATGAGGCGAGGGGTGCCTTTCGAGTAGCGCCAAATGACGGGAAACGTATCCGGGCTGAACGTGCCCTCGCGGCCTCCGGCAATGCCCAGCCGATAGGCAACATAGGCTTCCGTCCCAGTCACATCCAGCTCGGTCAGTTGATAGCGGATCGCGACCCGCTGATGCAGCGGTTGGTCGAGGGCCAACACCTCATCGAGTTCCGGAAGACCGAAGAGCACGAAGGTCACCGCCTTACGACCGCCCACCTCGATGTTCAACAGACCGCGAAAGTTCTCCATCAATTCCCGGCTACGCAACATCTGCGCTTCGTCGATCAGGACCACAGCCTTCTTCCCGCTCTCGGCAATTTCCTCCAGCCGCATTGCCAGCTGCGTCAGCAGATCCATTTGGGTCTCCCCCGGAGCCAAAATCCCCAGTTGCAAGGCAATCTTCCGCAGCATCCATTCCGACGTCACCCCCGCGTGGATGACGATCAGGAGCGCCGCGTCATACGTGTCAGGATCGAGTTCTTCCAGCAACTGCGTCGCCAAGGTCGTCTTGCCCGCCCCGACGTCCCCGACGACCACCGCCAGCCCCTTCATGTTCTCGACCGTGTGCTTGAGGCGCACCAGGGCCTCGGCATGTTGCTGAGCGTTGTAGAAAAACCGGCTGTCGATGGTAATCAGGAAGGGGTTTTCGCGCAGGCCAAAAAACTCAAGGAGCCCCATGATCCTCCAATCCTAGAGATAGGAAACGCGTCGCTTCTTTCGCTCTATCCCATGGCCGCTTCGCTCGCGAGGAGGATCGCTGGACGGGCTTCCTGGAGCAACCGAAAGACCGGCGTCGGCATGCGCTGCCGTCCCGACAGCCTCGCGTTCGGGAGCGGCCGGAGAAGATTGGAAGACCGGAGCAAACCGGCGGATGAAGGGACTTGCAGGAGCCAGCATGACGATGCGTTCGTAGAGTTCGGCCGGCAGCGTCGTCTGCTCCGGATCAGGATGCTCCAAGAGCGCCTCGATCGCCTTTCCGAACTGCGCCGCGGCAGCGTCACCGTCTCCGGTCTGTTCATACACGCTCCCGAGCAACTCGATCAACGTCACGCAGGTGGGATCGACCTTGAGGTATTCAAGACACATCACTTGGGCCGGCTCGAAATCCTGTGCGCGTATGGCCGCCTCCACGAGGAACCGGAATTCGGCCTTGGCTGAGACGTACGCCCCGCTTCGCAGATGCAGCGAGGCCAGCCTCCGGCAGACCTCCGGATCACCCGGCTCCCGCTCAAGCAGCTGGAGGAGCATCCCTTCCGCCTCGGCATATCGTTCGGCCATGGTGTGCTTGACGGCTTCATTGATGAAGTCTTGACGCGTCCATTCCGCTCGCCCAGACGATCCGGACGGAAGAGCGGCCGGCTGTCCCGGCCCCTCTTGGCTCAACGCCGACTCGGCCAGTTCTTGTTGCGCCTCGACGTTGCCGGGATCGAGCGTGACGATCATGCGATAGACTTCCAGGGCTTCCGCCGCCTGCCCTGCCTTGCGGTACAACTTGCTCAGAGTGAGGTAGTCGGAGACCGCGTTGCCGATCAGCCCTCGCTCGGCATTCAAGTCCGCCAACCCCCGGTAGGCTTCGCATTGCGTCGGATCGACCTTCAGAATTTTCTTGTAGAGGGCAATGGCTTTGAGCGCAGCCCCTCCCGTGCGAAAAGCCTGAGCCGCCTGAAGATAGGCATCCACGGCTTCGGTTGGGACATTGCGCTTCAGATGAAGGTCCCCGATTGTATTGAAAATGGAGCCGTCGGCAGACGTGCCATCGGCCAGTTTTTTCCACTCGGCAATCGCCTTGTCGAACTGCCCGTGTGTCGTAAAAATCTGGGCCTGTTCAAGAATGGAGTTTTTGTCGATCGGCATGCTTAACCCCGCGTAAAACCTGCGTCCTGGTGGAAAACTAACAGGTCAACCAGGGGTTGTCAAGGAAACGGGCTGGGACTTCCACAGACACGTCTATAGAGGCGGCAATGGCGGGAAAATTCACTGGAGCACACAACGGAATCGAAGGGCCCGCCGCATCGGCGCGGCGGGCCTGACGAGTTGATCCGCGCGGGCCATCGGCCGACGCTCGGACCGACTTACGCGCTTTTCAAGACGTTCGCGGCCTGAGGACCCTTGGCACCCTGCACGATGTCGAACTCGACGTTCTCGCCCTCTTTCAATGTCTTGAACCCTTCGCCCTGCAGAGCAGAGTAATGGACGAACACATCCTCTCCGCTTTCAAGCCGAATGAATCCAAAACCTTTTCTGTCATTGAACCACTTGACCGTCCCCTTGCTTCTCACTCGATCCTCCTTTCCTCAACCAGAACACAGACAGTTAGTTGCCTGCATCATCCGACCAGAGGCGCCCCGCAAGCCGGCGCCTAAAAAAATACCGCAGAAGACTTAGGGTCCTCCTGCGGTACGTGGAACGAGTCATAACGTGCATGGTAATCCCGCAAACAGGGGCAGCATTTAACATAGCCCTCCTATGTTGTCAAGAATATCTTTCCCCTCCCGGTGGCTTGCGCCTCCCATAGCTTCTCCGGCCTCCCCATGGCGCAGCCATTCGAGATTTGCCCGAGATTTACAAGCCCTCGAAAATACATTATATTGGGATACTTACGAGCCGCTCAAACCGAGGACTTCTTGCAGAAAATCCTGGACCGCTACATTTTCGCTGAGCTGCTCCCCCCCTTTCTGATCAGTCTCATCGCGCTCTGCTTCGTCATGCTGACGAAGGAATTGCTGCGCCTCGTCGAACTCTTGGTTTCAAAGGGGGTCGGGTTTTTAGCCGTTCTCGACGTCTTTTTCCACCTCCTGCCGTCGTTTCTCGTCCTGACTCTGCCGATTGCCGGCATCATCGCCTCGATCACAGCCTTCAGCCGCCTCTCCTACGACAAAGAACTGGTGGCCATGCGGGCCGCCGGCCTCAGCCTGTTCCGCCTCGCCCGCCCCGTCCTGATTTTTTCCTGTCTGGTCTTCGGGCTGACGCTAGTCCTCTCGCAGTGGGGCCAGCCCTGGACGAGTGTGTCCTTGAAAAAACTGGCCTTGAGCCTGCTGCGGGACCAGCTTACCCTGGCGCTGGACAAAGGAGTCTTCAACGAGCCGGTTCCCAGGATGATCATCTACGTCTCCGACCGCGAAGACGCCGGGGAAACCCAGGGCATCTTCATTTCGGATGAACGGAACCCGGCCGAATCCAGGGTCATCGTGGCCAGCCGCTACATCATCCTGAACGAGCCGGGCAGCAACCACGTCGGCATCCGCCTGTTCGACGGCGTTATTCACAGCCGGCCTTACGACATCAATCAATACCACCAAGTGTCATTTTCAACGTACGACTTGCGGGCTGGCCTCAACCCCAACGTCTCCGACCAAGCCGAGGAACGGCCTTCCAAAGCTTCCGTCATCGAACGGCTCAACCAAACCGGCTGGCGGGACACCGACGCCCGGCGTCGGCTCATGGAGTATTACAAAGACCTGGCCTTCCCCACCGCCGCGCTCATTTTCGGCATGATCGGGGTCCCGGTCGGTATCGTCTCCAAGCGATCCGGCCGCGTCGGCGGCTTCGCCGTGGGCGTGATGATCGTGGTGCTCTACTACGTACTCAACGTCCTCTGCGAATTTTTCGTCACCACGCTGGTCCTGCCCCCCTTTGCCGGGGCCTGGCTGCCCAATGCCGTCTTCCTCGTCGCCGGGATCGCGCTGTTTTACCGCCTCAACCAACGGTAGCCGCCATGACGATTTTGTTTCGCTATGTCATGACCGAATACAGCCGAGTCTTCGCGATGTGCTTTGCCGGACTGATGACGGTTTACCTTGTCGTGGACTTCTTTGAAAAAGTCCGCAAATTCATCCGGTACGACGCCGAACTCCTGACCATCCTGAGTTATTTTGCCTTTCGCACGCCCAGCATTTCCTTTCAGATCGCCCCCCTGGCGGTGCTGATGGCCACCCTGCTCACCCTGGGGGTGCTGTCGAGGAACCATGAGATCACCGCCATGCGCAGTTGCGGGATCAGCCTCTACCGAATCGCTGCGCCTTTTTTGGCCCTGGCCCTAGCCATCTCGGGCATTCTCTTCATGCTCAGCTCCGTAGGCATGCCCTATGCCACCGCGCAAGCCGAATACATCAAAACCGCGCTGATTGAAAAAAAGATCGGGATGGCCAGGTTCAAAGCCGATCGCCCCTGGATTCAGATCGGCAATCAAACCCTCATGAACATCGAGGTCGTGGAACCGGACGGAATGACCTTACGGGGCATCCGCCTCTACCAACTCGGCGCAGACTTCCAATTGCAGGACCTGACCGAAGCCCAAGCCGTGCGCTACAACAACGGTGGATGGACGCTCCTCTCCGGCGTGCGCCGAACCTTGCTGCCGGACGGCCGGGTCCAGATCGAACCCTTCCAGAGCCAGCCGGTTCAGATGTCGCAGACGCCGGAAGACTTCACGACCTGGGCTGCCGTGGAGGCGGAAGAGATGACCTTGCCGTCTCTCCGCATCCATATCGATCGGCTGCGCAAGGACGGCTACAGCTTTACCCGACTGCTGACCGACTATCACGGCCGCATCGCCTTTCCCTTCGTCTGTGTCGTGATGACCGTCGTCGGCATCGCCTTGAGCCTGCGCCGCAGCGGAGTCCGGGGAGGCGGCATGGCCGTGGGCATCGGCCAAGCGCTCATGATCGGGTTCCTCTACTGGACGGCCCATTCGGTCGCCATCGCCCTGGGACGGAGTAATGTTATGGCGCCCATGATGGCCGGATGGATTGCTAATCTTTTGTTCCTCTCCTTCGGCCTCTACCTGTTTCTCAAGGTCAGGCAATAGGCGAAAGGCGAGGGCGCAATGGTGAATGCTCAATGTTGAATTCTGGATTGAACATTGAAAATTCACCATTCAAAATTGCAACTGCCTGCGCGGGTCGAGTTGACTGACGGAAGAGCTTGGGGTAAAAGAAGGTCGTCGGTGAAAATCTGTACCGGGTGAGCAACTCCTATCGCATGAAGACTCGTGTCGTCGTCACAGGCCTCGGCGTCGTGTCGCCGATCGGCATCGGAGTCGGACCTTTTTGGAAGGCGGCCCTGGAAGGCCGGTCCGGCATTACCGCGCTCTCCTCCTTCGGAGAGCTTCCGCTGGACGCCTACCGGTCCCGGGTGGCCGGACAGGTATTGGATTTCGACTCGGTCCGGTTTCCGGACTCGCTCCACGCGGATCGCATCGACCGCTATGCCCAGTTCGCCCTTGCCGCCACGAATGAAGCGGTGGCGGACGCCGGCCTCCGCATGGAGCAGGAACGCCCGCACCGAGTCGGCGTGATCGTGGGCGCCGGCATGGGCGGGATGGTGATGGGCGAGCGGGAGATCACCCGGCTCTACCAGAGCCAGAAGCCGAACCGCGTTCATCCCAATTTCATCCCGATGATCACGCTCAATTCGGCGTCCGGCATCGTGGCCATGGCGCATGGGGCCAAGGGCCCCAACCTGACGATCTCCACCGCCTGTTCCTCCAGCGCCCATGCCATCGGCCAAGCCCTCACCTGCATCCGGTCGGGGCAAGCGGACGTGGTGATCGCCGCCGGAGCCGATGCCAGCATCACGCCGCTCGTCTTTGCCGGGTTCTGCTCACTACGGGTGCTGTCCACCGGCTTCAACGATCAGCCGGCACGGGCCTCCCGGCCCTTCGACCGGGCCCGCGACGGGTTTGTCATGGGCGAAGGCGCCGGGGCCCTCATCCTGGAAAGCCTGGCCCATGCGAAAAAACGCAAGGCCCGCATCTATGCCGAAGTGGCCGGCTATGCCGCAACCAGCGAAGCCTACCACATGGTCATCCCCCGCGAGGACGGCGAGGAAGTCGCCACGACCATCCGGTTGGCCCTCAAAGATGCCGCGGCGACGCCCGCGCAAGTGGACTATATCAATGCCCATGCCACCAGCACCCCGATCGGCGACGTGGTGGAAGTCAAAGCCATCCGCCGGGTCTTCAAGGCCAGGGCCGAAAAAATCGCGGTGAACGCCACCAAGTCCCTGGTCGGCCATACCTTGGGCGCTGCCGGAGCGATCGGAGCTCTGACCTGTTCCTTGGCTATCGAAACGGGGCAACTGCACCCGACCATCAATTATGAGGAACCTGATCCGGCCTGTGCGCTGCCGGGCATTTCAGCCGACGTCCAGGAGCGGCCGATCAAGGTCGCCCTCCTGAACGCCTTCGGGTTTGGAAGCAACAACGCCGCGGTCGTCTTCAAGAAGTACGCCTGACCGCCCCGGCACGCAACGACCACCTATCATCATCGGCTCAAAGGATTCTGCATGGCTCCTGATCTTGCAATCGCCGCCCGCATTCACACCGCCCTGGCCGACTACCTCAAGAAGGACGTGCGCACGATCGAGGCCCGTCACGCCCTGCGCGACGACCTCGGCCTGGACTCCATGGGGACGATCGAATTGCTCTACCGGATCGAAGAAACCTTCGACTTGCAAATTCCAGACGAAGACCTGCAGAAACTCAGGACCGTCGGTGACGTGACGACCTACGTCGAAGGACGGCTCAAGTCCGTTCCCAAGGCCGGTCCCGTCAAGAAGGCGGCCAAGCCGTCCTCCAAACGTCCCTCCACAAAGAAAAAAGGATAAGCCTGTGCCGGTCTACCATGCACGTCAGATCAGACTGAGCGAAATCGGACAGGCCGTCGGCGCAACGATCGTCGGCCGTCCCGACATGATTGTGAGCGGCGCGTCCAGCCTCGAGCTGGCCGAACCGGGCCATCTGGCTTATATCGACAGCGATCGCTTCATCAAGCCGGCCCTTGTCTCCCGCGCCGCCGCCTTTGTGGTCGGCCGCCCGATCGCTGAGATCGACCGCCCCCAGTTGGTCATCCCCAATCCCAAATATGTCTTTGCCCGCATCGTCCAGCAGTTCTTTACACGGCCCGACCGGGCGCGCGGCGTCTCGGAGCAGATGACGCAAGGCACGGACGTCCGGATCGGGGCCGACGCCTCCATCTGGCCCTTTGTGACGCTCGGCGATCGGGTGAAAATCGGCGCGCGGGCGACGCTCTATCCCGGCGTGTTCATCGGAGACGACGTCACGGTGGGAGACGATGTCGTCCTCTACCCTAACGTCACGATCCGCGAGGGCTGCGCGATCGGAGCCAGGGTTATTATTCACAGCGGGACGGTCATCGGCAGCGACGGTTTCGGCTATGTCCCGCACGAAGGCCGCCATCATAAAATCCCTCAGCTCGGTTCCGTCACGATCGAAGACGACGTGGAACTGGGGGCCAACGTGACGGTGGACCGGGCCACCTTCGGCCGAACGGTCATCGGACGCGGCACCAAGGTGGACAACCTCGTCCAGATCGCCCACAACGTTTCGATCGGAGCGGACTCGATTCTCGTCGCCCAGGTGGGAATCGCCGGCAGCACCACGCTCGGACACCACGTGGTGGTGGGAGGCCAGGCAGGACTGGCCGATCACATCGAAGTAGGAGACCGGGTCATGATCGCGGCACGCTCGGGGGTCAACCGCAGCCTGGCCTCAAACCAGATCGTCTCCGGCGCGCCGGTCATGCCGCACGAAATCGCCATCAAGGCCCAGGCCATCATCCCCAGACTGCCGGAGCTTCGGCAACTAGTGCGGGACCTGGACCAGCGGGTCCGGTCCTTGGAAGCGGCCAAGCCGGCAAGAAAAAAATCTCCGGGCAAAAAGCAGCGGTAACGGTTCCGCCGCCGATCCGTTTCCCTCAATGCCTGCTCTGAAGCATCAGATCTCGCCAGAAGTACATCTTCGCCCAGAAAAATCCGGCCCACGGCATCAAAAAGGCGGCCATGTAATAGACCTGGCCGAAAACGGCGCTCAAGGCTGCGGCGCCGAGCAGCCCCGCAGCCCCGGCCGCATAGTAGAAGGGCACCAGGTTTCGGCCGGGATGTTGAAGGTCGGGAACCGGCAGCTCCCGTTTGGATCGCTTCTGCCCGCTTCGCGAAAACATTCTCAGCCGGCCGGCGAAATAACCGGGATAGTCCCGAAGCAGGTACTGATGGTAGCGAGTCTGTCCCCACCCCAATAGTCCGCCAGCCATCAGCAAGGCTGTACTCTCGACAAACGTGCGCCAGCTATAGTCCTCGAACATAAACTGGTAGATCAGCGATCCAGTGCCGGAAACGAGAAAAATCAAGCCCAACAGGCCGGACGGGAAGAGGATGTGGGTCTTCACATACTCGCGAGCCATGTCGCTCTCGCCTTCCAATCGCTTTGCGGTAATGATCTTCGGCATGGATCGCAATGGAACGGGGGTTACGGACCGTCAGGAATCTCTCCGCGATTCATCGTGGAACGTTGCATCTTCCAGCTCTGACGATGCATCGGAGTCGGAATGCGTGCCAGCGACACGATACCGTTCGTCGGCCCAGGCACCAAGATCAATGATTTGACAGCGTTCCGAGCAAAACGGACGCCAGGGATTGCCCTCCCACTCCACGTCGCGCCGACAACAAGGGCAACGCCTGCTCGATCTTGCGGTCACAGCGGCGCGCATTATACCAACAAGCCCTCCTTACTTGCACGGGCAAGAACGCGTCGCTTCTTCTTGCAACGCAGATTCTTTTCCTCTCCAGACGCGACGTTTTGAGCGCGCTCGCGAGTAACCCTTCGTACCGAGAGGCGTTTCAACTTGCCGCATCGTTTCCGTCAATCCCCATGCGAAACCGGATGAGTCCGGACCAGCAAAACGGCGCGGAGCGCGCACTTCTGAGTCTCCAATCACCGATCACCACATCCCACGCATGTCTCGTAAATCGACGCTTCGAAAACCTATTTTTCCTGTCCCCAAAAACTGTTGACTGACTGTGGGTAACCCTGTGAATGAAGTTGGGCCGATAAGGAAATCAGCACGCCGTAGCAGACTGCACAAATTTTGTGCTGGCAAATCATCGCGGTTTCCGCTACTTAGACATCTTAGTGGATGGCAGCATGGCGCCCCCAATATACGGTGGCAAACGACTCTTTTGCGCTTCTCCATTGTCCATCTTGCCCATCCCAAAGCAGGGCAATTAAATCGAACTCCAGGGCGATTCGAAGGCAGGACAGGCTCACCCAATCTTATGCACAGGCCCCTTCGAGCAAACTATCTGGTTGGCAAGCTTTTTGACCAACGCGCCGACCTTGCGAGCCCTTCTTTGACACCTCGGCCGACCAGTCGTCCGATCAGTTCGCCGATCTTGGTGTGAGTCCCGCTGTACCGAAGCACCGGTCCTGCTCTGGATGACCCACAGGCCACCACAACCGTATCGGTCCCGGTACCCGTCGCACCGGGTAACCCGGTCCAACTCGGCACCCCCGCTGAAAGCAGGACGGCCGCCTTACCTTCCGTCGCCACTTGCACCGCGCCAACCATGGCCGACATCGACAGCCTGGCATTCGTCACCAGAATCATATTGATCGTGCCGGGGGTCTGAGGCAGTTGCGTCCCATCGGGAGAACCGGTTGGCTCTCCCGCCCGCACCGCGTTGGAGACTCCCACCGTGAAAAACCCTTCCACCCACAAGGGACCCTCCGTCTCCCGCATGACCACCACTTGTTCGATCGGGACGGCGGTCATGAGACCCACGCTGCGATGATCTGCACCGAGACTCCGCGCGACACTACCCAAATATCGAGATGGGTCGCGCCACTGGCAAGGCACAGCGGGAATCGACGCGGCAATCGGATTGGCCTCCACCTGGTGGTTCACCACGTAGCGAGCCTTGGTGAAACCTCCGCCTCGCGGGGCAGAGGACAAGACCCGTCGCGGTTTTCCCAGATCGATGAGAAGCGTCTGCCCGATCAGTCTGAACGTGGTCGCAAACGATGCCGGA
>JACQCB010000076.1 GCA_016201805.1 Nitrospirota bacterium
AGATGTCCTCCCCCGTCATCGTTCAAATTGCGGGCGAACCTTCCGGCACACTCAAGGGCAAAGACGCGGTTGGCGGTTACTGGGCGAAGGCGCTGCAACTCATGCCCAATCTTCGGTTTGAGCTTATCTCGACCCTGGTTGGGGTTAACAGCATTACACTTTACTATAAGGGGGCGCGGGGGCTTGCCGCCGAAGTGTTTCACTTCGGTCCAGACCAGAAGGTCGAAAGGGCATACGCACATTATGCTCCGTGACATCTCACCTCTAACTCGGCGCTCAAACCGATGCGCTACTGCGCGCGGCTTAGCTCCGCGTTGGGCGTAAAAACACATGAAGCCCGTCGTTCAAGAAGAAATCTCTGGCTGTGGCATTGCAAGCGTCGCGGCACTTGCTGGAGTCAGTTATGCCCGCGTCAAAGCGCAAGCGAATCGGCTCGGCATTTTCGCTGAGGACTCGAAACTATGGTCAGAAACTACGTATGTTCGTACTCTGCTATCAAAGTTCGGAATTAAAGTATCTCGAAAGGAACAACCATTCGCTTCTTGGAAGCGGTTGCCTAATGTTGCGCTTCTTGCCAATAAATGGCATCTCGAAAAAGGTAAGCCATTTTGGCACTGGGTGGTTTTCGTGAGAGAAAAAGATTCAAGCTACGTCCTAGATCCCAAGAAGGCACTAAAGGTAAGCAAGCGAACGGATTTCGGTCGAATGAAACCGAAATGGTTTATCGAAGTTTATGCCTAACAAATGCATCGATCTGGTCACGGGTTACGTTGGCGCGGGCTCCTCGGCCGCTCGCGGTCCAGCGTTTGTTGTACTGCGAGCTTCCCCAAACCTGAGATCTTCTCAAAGAAGAACTTTCTGGCGAATGGAGGTTAGATAGCTTTCAATTGTTCAAATCTAACAGTTCACAAAACCTACGGTTCGGGGAATCAAATTTATCTAGGACTCGGACCGTTTGGTTTGGGAGAGCCTCAGGTTAACTCTGACTCGATCACACATTATGAACGGAGCCAATAATGACGCAGACATTTAAAGATTTATCCACGCAAAAGTTTGTGGACCTGATCGTATTTCCCGGCACAAGCTGGGTGGTTCTAGCCGAGCCTGTTCCTCAAGGGTCAATCCATCGCTTGAAGATGAAGAAGGGAACGGTTATTCCTGCACATACTCACCCGGCCGACGAACATGTATTTGTTGTCTTCGGAATCATTAAGACAGGAGATCGAGTTTGTGACACCGGCTGCTTTTGGAGTACGCCCAAAGGAACGCGACAAGGCCCTCATGAAGCACTTACAGATATCGAATTGATTACCATCCGGCTTGGAGCGATGGGAAACTTTGAGACAGCGAAAACCGCTTAATCCGAGAGTTCAATAGGGTGCAATCAAACGTCGACCTAACCCGGCGCTCAAGCGGACTCGCTACGTCGGTGCTTCGCACCGCCGCAGCTCACCGCTTAGCTCTGCGTTAGACCTTCCCGCTCGGCATTAGACTGTAAGCTTCCCCGATCTGAAACTTTCTCAAAAGAGAACTGCTTGGCAAATGGAGGTCAGGTAGCTTTTAACAGCTCAAATCTGACGGTTCGCAAAGCGTACGATTCGGGGAGCCAATCTTAAAAGGGCGACGCTTCTATCCCCACGACTTATCCCGCTACTTGCCGCCCCAAGCCCCTCAAAACCTCGCCATGATCGGGCATTGACCTCGCCTGGCGTAAAACCGTCCTGAAACTTTGCTCAAAGAAGGGGTAGATACTCCACCCTTGGCTGTGGTAGACTGCCTCACCGTACGAGCTACGGTGACTATCCTATCTCTCGCGCCTCCGTGCCTTCCTGTTGGTCCCCGCGCGATCGATTCCCTGGTACACAGTGCTCTTACGGCCGAGCATCACGTTTTCACTCGATGCCGGGCGGGAGCCGAGTTGGCCTGCAGACCCCCTTTCCCTCCGTCCCTCCGCAACTTTTCTGCCGTCAAGCTGTCACAACAGCGGGCAGGATACGGGACCGGTGCTTCGAAAGGCACTCACGGCGTCCGGCAAGCGAGGAGCGACCGCGAATGGGCAAGATGAATGTTGAGCCAATGGTCACGTTTACCGATGGCTCACAGTTGCTGGTCAGCACGCAATATTCCGGGACCGGCAGTTTCACGTGCGAACTCTATCTGTCCGTTCCTTGCAACAAAGAGAAGCTGGACCTGCGCGTCGTGTCGGATCACCTTGAGGCGCCCACCTGTCGCGAAGCACAGGACATCGCGTTCCGCTACGCCGAACGCCGGTACCCGGACAACGCGCGCGGCATCAAGGCGCCGCCTTACTTGGTCTGGCCTGGGCCAAACATCCCTGCGGCACCCGACAACCGCGGACGCAGGCCGGAGCATCGGCATAGCGGGATCCCGCGCGCATAAGGCCGGATCGTACAAAGCGCGGCAGCAACTGGCCCCCCATAACGACAGCGGGCCATAACAAGGCATTAGCGTTTTTTTCAACACGACGGTAACGGGACGCCCTGCAAGGAGGCATACATGGCTTGGCCTGGCAGTAAACAAGTGCTCAAAGCGAAGCGCGGCAACCCGAAGCAAAAGATCAATTGGGAGCAGTTGGGACTGGAAACACCGGCCAAAGGCCAGTCGACCGTCCCCATCGACGAGATCAGGCGGCAGGTGACGCTGTTGGCAGGCCGATCGCTCGGGCAAGGCGTGCGTGTCAGTTCCGACCGGCCTGCCGAAACCGCCGGCCGGAGCCGTCGTGGAGACGCTCGGTAAAAAATATCCGGTTGAGTTGTTTTTCTGCGGATCATGTGGTACCGTACGGTGGCTCCATGCATGTGGGTCCGTGATGGAGAAGTCGAGTGTAAGGCCCGTAACCGATGTTGTTTTGTCCGGGGAATTTGATCGGAAGCCAGACCCAAGTCGCTTCAGTTTTCGCGCCTTCGGCCCGTTCCTTCCTTTCGCTCTTTCTTTCTCGAGCTCAAGACAATATCATTCAATCCACAAGGAGGAACCCGATGGGTTCGAAGATTTACGTTGGTGGGTTGCCGTATTCGGCGACCGAGGCGCAGTTGAATGACCTGTTCGCAGTACACGGCACGGTTGAGTCCGCGCGTGTGATCACGGACAAGTTCACGGGACAATCACGGGGCTTCGGCTTCGTGGAGATGACCACGGCAGAAGAAGCCAAGGCCGCGATTACGGCATTGAACGGCACCCAAATGGACGGCCGGACGTTGACCGTGAACGAAGCGAAGCCTCAGGAACCCCGCTCCGGTGGGGGCGGCTTCGGCGGCGGTCGTAGCGGCGGTGGTGGTGGTCGCGGTCGCGACCGCTTCTAAGTTCCGATGCGGAACAGTGAGGGAGGGCGGCTCGTACGAGCCGCCCTCCCATCCTCAACAAGGAGGCCTTCCCTATGACGTCTGTCATCTCCTCCGCTCAGCCACGAGTCAGACCCTTTAGTCTTGGGGCAGCCATTCTCTTCAGCATCATCACCGTAGGGTCGCTGATCGGCCTCCCCGCCTTTGCGTATTATTATGATTTCACGTGGGTGGATTGGACCATGTTCGGAATCCTGTACGTGGTCACCGGGCTGGGTATCACCGTCGGCTATCACCGCCTGATCGCCCATCGCAGCTTCGACTGCCCGACGTGGGTCAGGGCGGGACTGTTGATTGCCGGGGGCTGGGCCCTTGAAAATACGGCGCTCAAATGGGGATCAAGCCATATCCGCCACCATGCGCGCTGCGACCAGGAAGAGGACCCCTACAACGCCCAGCGAGGATTTTGGTGGAGCCATTGCGGCTGGATTTTCTACACAGACCCCTATGCAGACGAGAAATACTTTGCGCGCCTGCGGCGTGACCCGGTCATCATGTGGCAACACAAGTACTATGTGCCCATCGTGGTCTCCGGCCTGGCCCTGCCCTTCCTGGTGGGTTTCCTCTACAATGGTTGGATCGGAGGCCTGGGCTGTTTCCTGCTGGCTGGTGTGGGACGGACGTTCTTCGTGCTCAATTCCACCTTCTGCATCAATTCCATTTGCCACCTTTGGGGAAAGCAACCGCACGGCGGGGCTGATTCCAGCCGGGATAGCTGGTGGGTTTCCTTGATCACGTTCGGAGAGGGCTACCACAATTACCATCACACCTATCAAAGCGATTACCGAAACGGGCCCCGCTGGTACAACTTCGATCCCTCGAAGTGGCTGATTTTCACCCTATCGTTGCTCGGCCTGGCGACTTCCTTACGCACGGCTTCCAACGAAACTGAGTAGCCATCGCCTCCCCTCTGTCAGCTTCTCACAACGTGACCGTACGTAACAGGACTCCGTCCGGCTCAAGTTTACCGTTGACCTGACCGCTACCGTACGGTATGGGTAGTCCTCTGGAACGTCAGGTGCGGGGATCGTTTGCGCCGAACCCCTGTCCTCGCCCGTGAGCGCTTTGCACCAACGTGGTGACATTGTGATCGAGGACAATGCCGTACTCCCCCTCCGCACTGATCCGGGCGAAGACAGCCTGCATGCCCAGCCCCCGATAATCCGTGAGCACCGGGCTCATCCGCGTACCGCCGTCTCCTTCCCGATCGAGTACGTCATCCTGTCCCGGTTCAGACATTGGGCGATACGGTCATTCTATCGAACGATCCCCAGTACCGAACGGAACCCAATGGGGAGTCTGGCTATCCCTGAGTTTGAGCCTTTGGCCAGGCGCTACGTACCCCTGGCCAGGTTCCTGGAGAAGCTGTTGTTCGAGAGCGGTCGCCGCAGCTGGCTGGATGAAGGGCGGATTCAATCGGCAATGGCCCTTGACCTCAGCGAAGGCGGCCTGAGACTGGCGACCTCATACCTCCTTTGGCCGGACGCCTTCGTCCTCCTCAGAGTTCCGTCTCGGACGCTCATGGCCTTCGGCTATACGGCCCTCGGCGAAGTCATCCGCGTGAAGCGCACGGTTGAGAACGAAATCGAAGCGGGCGTCGCCTTTACGGCCATCCATGAGTCGGACCGAGCCGGATTGGTCCGGTTCATTACCACCCCCCTGCCGCAGCTTGCCGCCGAGCGCCATCCGCAACAATCCTCCGCCTAACGACTTGCAGCCTCTCCTTCGTCCTCCCGTTACCCTTCCGTGACGCCCACACGCAAACCCTGTACAATGGGGCTCGCAGCACGGAACGGCCCTGTCCTAGGCACCCACTCACTGTTTCGATCTCGGTCACATCATGCCGGCCAATACCGCTCCCGTTCCCTTTCGTCCTCATCCCTTGCTCGGTCATCCCCACCTGATGACCGTCCTGCCTCGCTTTCGTCCGTGCGCCTCCTTGCTGAAAGGCGTCCCTGTCGAGGCCAGGCTCTTCACCGTTGCTCCCCACTCCCAGATCCTCGGCCATTGCCATTGGCAGCCGGCCCCGCAACGGTGTCAGACCGTCGTCTTGCTCCACGGCTTCGAAGGCTGCAGCGGCTCGCATTATATGCTGGGGATCGGCGACAAGACCTGGCGGGCCGGACTCAACGTCGTCCGCCTCAACCAACGCAACTGCGGCGGGACGGAACACCTGACACCCACCCTCTACCATTCAGGCCTGAGCGCAGACGTGGCGGCCGTGGTCTCCGAATTGGCCGCTAAAGACGGGCTGGGGTCAATCTGGCTGGCAGGCTACTCGATGGGCGGCAACCTGGTGCTCAAGATGGCCGGCGAGGCCGCGACATCTGCCCCAGCGCTCCATGGCGTCGTCGCAGTCAGTCCCAATATCGACCCTGCCGCCTGCGTCGCAGCGCTGGAGCGTCCGACGAACTGGTTCTATCAGCGACATTTTCTGACGCACACCAAGGCCCGCCTGCGGCGGAAGGCCGTCCACTTTCCCGACAAGCTCGACCTCCGTCTGCTGGACAAGATTAACACCCTGCGCGAATTCGATGAGATCTATACCGCGCCGGACGGCGGGTTTCAGAGTGCGGCAGACTACTACGAGCGCGTCGGAGCCAGACACGTCCTTGTCAGAATTCAGGTGCCCACCCTGCTGATTACCGCTCAGGATGATCCCTTCATTCCCTTTGCAACCTTTCAGCACCCGGCCATCCGGTCCAATGGGCTGATCACGCTGCTGGCCCCAAAACACGGGGGCCATTGCGGCTTCTTCCAACAGCCGCGCCGCGATGAAGATGCGTACTGGGCGGAAAACAGGCTGGTGGACTATATCGTCAATGCAGAAGACAGGGATGCAGACAGGACGGACCGTGCATAGCGGGACGTACAGCGTAGGCCTGGTCCGTCACTCCCCGATCACCTGCACAACCAGGTCTCGGGTTCTGGCTCGCGTATCGAAATCCACCACCACGAGTTGCTGCCAGGTGCCCAGCATCAGCTTCCCCTCGCTGAACGGGACGGTCAGGGAAGGGCCCTGCAGTTGGGCCCGCAAATGACTATGCCCGTTATCCTCGCCGGTATTGCGGGTATTGTGCTGCCAGGCTGGATCGGCCGGCACCAAACGGTCCCAGATCGCCTTTGTGTCGGCGCGGATGCCTGGCTCATCCTCAATGATCAGGACCGAAGCGGTGGTGTGTTTGATAAACAGGGTCAGGAGGCCCGCTGTCAGCCCGGTCCCGGCCAGGGCTTGCTGCACCAACGCCGTGACATTCTCAACCTGGGTATCCCCCCGCAAGTCCAGCCGAAGCGGCACGCTCTTTACCGCCATGCCGCCCCCACAGCCAGGCTCCGCAGCGCGCGCAACTCTCGGCGCGGGAGCGCTGCGCCACGGGCTTCAGTCAGAACCCGGTCGAATGCCCCCTCGGCAGCGAGGGCGCGCAACGCCTGGACCACCTCTTTGCTCAGGATGCCTTCCACCATGAGCTTGTCCAGATAGGCAAAGGCCTCGGTCACGGTCTCTTTCGAGCGCGTATAGTAGTCCTGGCCCCGCTGCCGATTGCTGAAGGCCTCGAACTGCTCGCAGGCGACCAGGACCTCAGCCAGTTGGCGGACCCAGCCGGGGGCACCGTCCAGTTTTTCAGGATAATAATAGTAGAGCATGACGCGTCCCATCCAGGGCGCCCAGCGGACGCCCAATACAGCCAAGCGCGGCTTCACGGCCCGCAAGCTCCGCGACAAGCGACGCGCATACCCCAGACGCATTTCCACCTGTTCGCCGGCCCAATCATCGATCGGAATGCCGGAAGCCTTCAACTCGTTGGCGTAACAGGCCAGAAAAGCCTCGGTCTCCAGCCCGTAGGGCGTGTCGGGATAGACCACCCGCCATTCGCGCGGCCTGGTGGGAATCCCACGCTTTCTCGCCCAGGACCAAATTTCTCCGAATAGTTTGCGGTCCAGCCCGGCCCGTCCCAGATCATGCAGCAGGCAGGCGACTTGATAGGACAGGACCCGGCGCAGGGGATGGCCAAGCCGCAACGCGACTGCGGCGCACATACGCGCAGTCCGCAGTGCATGGGGCCGGTCGTACCCTCGAATCAACGACCCCGGCTTGCGCGGATGCGGCACGTCGTATAATTGCAGCAAGGCGGAGGCAAGCGGCCGCGGGATCAAGAGGGGCGTCGGGTCCCTCGCAGGTGTCCTCCCGCAGACTGGCACAACGTCGACCGAACGGCTACGCTGCCCCCGTATTTGAGTCCCTCTGTGTGTAGTTCGCATCGCCATGGCGAGGATAGCGTCGGCATAAACGGCCTGTCAAGCCGAGGCCTGGACATCCGACGCCGTCTCCTCAGAAACCGGAACACGTCCGGAGATCGCGCCTCAAAAGAGATACCGGGCGAACACGACGAGCCCGACAATCGCCGCCGCCAAGGACGAGATAAAGACCGCCGCAGCCGACACGTCCTTGATGAACTTCACGCGTTCGTGCTGGGCCGGATGGAGAAGATCGAGCATTTTTTCGATCGTGGTATTCAGCAGCTCAAGCGATAACACGGCACCGATTGCGGTAATCACGAACAACCATTCCAGTTGCGTGAGTCTAAGAAAGCCTCCCGCCAGAACGACCGCAACCGAAACGGCAAGCTGGATGCGAAAGCTCTGCTCCGAGCGATAGGCCGCCTTGATCCCGTCCCAGGCAAAAGAAAACTTCCGGCACAGGGGGCAACCCGTTGCAGCCTTGGCGTCCCGCATCATGCCCTTCCGTCACTCCGCACCAGACAGCAGTACTCGCGGCCTCGGCCAAGCGCTTCCGTCAGAACTGCTTGCCGATCACAATCCCGCCGCCCGTCCCCCGCTCCATCGCCATAGGGCGGATTTGCCAGTCCGTCGGATCGTCCGAGTGGCGCTTGTTGAGAAAGTGCCCCAACCCGTAGCCGATCAAGCCCCCTGCAACGACATCGGACGAAAAGTGCTTGTTGGTATAGACCCGCGACGCCGAGATGGCAAAGGCCAGGGGATAAGCAATCCAGCCCATCCCCTCGTAGCGTTCAGCGAAAACCGTCGCCACGGCAAAGCTCGCCGAGGCATGGGTCGAGGCAAAAGAGCCGTTCAACCCGGTGAGGGGACGAAAATGGGTCGTGCCCTGATTGGTCTCAGGCCTGGCGCGACCTGTAGCCAACTTCAGAGCGGACGTCGCCACGATGGCAAAGCCTTCGGCCTCGAAGCTGACCAATCCGGTATCTTTCAACTTGCTGCTCGCCCCAAACGACTCACTGGCCACTCCAATGGCGATAACACCGGCATTGAGCCCCAGCAAAGGCGCAGGACCGCCCCACGAATTGAACTTATCGGCCACGCTTCGACCACTCGACGTGCTATTGCGCTGCACGAGGCCTTTGATCGGGCTGTCGGCGGCGAACATGCCCCCCACCACCGCCATGGCTCCGCCCATCTTCAGCACATCGTACCGGTCCATGGTCAAGGGCGAGAGGACCAGCGCCTTCGTATCCTCGATGACGGCCTTGACACCCTCCGTGATGGATTCTTCCTTGACCGTCTGGTCCAGGTATTCACGTCCCGCCGCAGAAGCCATGTCCGGCCAGGCCATGCCAAGAGCAAGGCCCCAGCCACACAACACTGCCCCGGCCACTCCAAGCCCCGACCGACCCCGCATTTTCGTCTTGGAAACTTTCGACGGCATCGATGCAGAATACCTTTTTTTCGGCCGGCTCCTACGGGCTATCTTCGTACGTCAACCCTAACAGCCGCCGCACAAACGGCACAAATCCACTCGGCAAGGGAACCGCACGTTGCGAGGGAAAAGACCGGCTGGCAAGACCCATCGACCGATTCAACATGCAAGTCAGGACAGCGTACTTCTACCACAAATGCAGCCCGGAGTCATGCAGAAAGTCGGTTTGGACAGCCAGGCTGTGCCGCGGGCCACGGGCCAGCCGCTTGGTTTCATCGTTAGGCGCCCCTTCGCGCCGTCTCATTGCACTACGACTGCTTTTCTTCTCTCGATTTTTATACCTGCCAACTCTTTCGCTTTCAAAAGTTGCGCAGGAGGTGAGGGGTTTGCTTTCTCGCAGTGCGGCTACCGGCAGGAAGATGGCGAGGTCTCAGTCGTTTTTCAGTCAGCGTCTCGAAGCCACGTTGTCCGGACGGTCGCTGATCTTCAGGATACACCCGCCCTCGGCGCCATCGCTCTCTTTCCATTCAAACCCAGGTGCGATGACGCATTTGGCATGAGCGATCGCAAACTGTGTCAAATAGAGCAAGGCGTTTTCAGGACTGGTAATCGGGCGAGGATAGGCAGCGCTCCCGCGCCACCGCAGCTTCCCCGTCGCCCCATCGTAACTGCGGACGGTCACGCTGACGTGAAACGCAGGATCTGCCTTGGACAGTCTGGAGAATATCGGCCCATCGTGACGCGCCCCCTCGTCGGTTGGGAAATATCCCACCTGATCGATCCCCGCCGGCTTGATGGTGACGTCCGCAAAAATGACGCGATCGCTGCCGAGCTTTTTCGCGGTGGCCAAAATCTCGGCCTCGTCAATCCACACGGTCGTGCGCCATCGCGCGTAGAACACCTCCTCCAAACGAGCCCGTTCGACCACCGTATGCCCTAATTTCCCCACCACGCCGACAATGGCGCTTTCAACTGCCGGGTTATTGCTCCAGACGACGACGCGACGCACCGCCTGCACGGTGTTCGGCGCAACCGGGACATGATAGCCCGTCGTCACCGGATAAATGGTTTCGGTACAACCGACGAGCATGCCTGCCAGCCCCAGCATCAGCAACGCCAGGCACCCCGTAACTGCGCCATTCGCTCTCATTGGTTTCTCTGATCCTCCGACCAGCGCGACACGCATCACGATCCGGAAAACCTCAAGGGTGTGCGGAGATTCTGGACCGGCAAAAGCCGGTTGGCACGATCGGCGTGGTCCTAATGGG
>JACQCB010000077.1 GCA_016201805.1 Nitrospirota bacterium
CGTGACGACCCTTGGCGCCCTGCTTGATCAGTTTCCGGATGACCGACGGGTCGTCCTTCACGAGGTGGTAGGAGACGACCGTGTGGCCGCGTCCTTTCAGGGCGCTCATGATCAGCGCGCCGCTCGTGTCGTTTTCGGGTGTGCGCGTGTCGCTGCAGGTGATGACCATGCAGGGGACCGACCGCGGAGCGGCGGCTTTGTGCGCCTTGTGCGACGGTTTGCTCTGAGGCTCGTCGGGCATGGCGGTTACCCCCACACTTCATCCGGCAGCCTGAGCCGGTCCACCGGCTTGCCCTTGCCGATGTGCTCGTCGAGAATGGCCGGCACGTCGGCTTCGGTGACGCCCTTGTACCAGACGCCGTCCGGGTAGACGACGACGGTGGGGCCCATCTGGCAGGGGCCCAGGCAGTCCGTGGGGGTCACAATGACCCGCCCGATCAGGCTGCGCTCCATGACGCCGAAATTGAACTGATTGAGAACCCCCATGGCGCCGCGTTCCCCGCACGAACCTTTGGGATGGCCCGGAGGGCGGGTGTTCTTGCACACGAGGATATGATATTTGGGTTTGGGCATGATGGCTCCTTTTTGTGAGTAGGCAGCGGGTTGAATCAGTGGCCGCAGCCGCCCCCGTGACCGCAACTGGTGCCCCCGGAAGGATCGGCGTCTCCCGAGCCGTAGGTCTTGGCGGCAAACCGCGAGATCAGACGCTCGACACGGGTTGTTCCGCATTGCGGGCAGGGGGTTTCGCCCGGCTTGGTATGGATGGACTGCAGCAGGGAGAACTGGTTCGAGCACCCCGCGCATTGATATTCATAGATGGGCATGGTGTCTCTCCTATCGTCGCGGACGCTGGTCTTCCCACCAGTCGATGCATTCCTGGGGGAGCTTCCAGTGCTTGATGCCGGCCAGCACGAAGTCAATATAATGGTCTTGCGGCTTGAACTTGCCGGCCGGTTTGGCGGCATGGGTGGTGACCATTTCCTTGTCAGGGGTCTGGCCTTCTTCGTGTTCCGGATAGACGTTGATGGTGGAATGGCGGAAGGCGTTGGCCGGGACCTCGTCCCCGTACTGATCGAGGATTTTCAGGTCCTCCTGCGTGATGTCGAACACGACGCCCCAGACCCGGTCGCCGACGGACGGGGTGAGGCTGGCCATTCCGCAGCGCCATTGGGACGACCAGCGGGGGAAGGTCAGGGTATGGTCAGACAGGTACGCCCGGTGAAGAAACGTGGCTTCCGGGGCCCGTTCTTTCAGTTGATTAGGGTGCAACGTTTCGCTGTAGATAAAGTATTTCACGCGTGGTACTTGTACAGAATGGCGTTTCGGCTTGTCAAGTCGGCGGACCGGGCGTGAACCCTGAGTCGCGGCCGCGCTCCCCGCTCATCGTCTGGATTGAATGGGGCGCCGTGGCGTTGCTGGTCGGCGGCGTCGCTGGCTACATTCTCTGGAAGCCGCTGGATCCGATGGGCGATCCACGGGCCGCGCAGGCGCTGGCGCTGGTGCAGACGCATCCGGCGCGCTCCGCGCCGTCGATCCGGCAGGCCATTGGCGACGTCATGAAAGCCAACCGGGGGGCGGACCGGGTACCCTCCAGCGGCGACTGGTCGGTGCGGCCGGATGACCAGGCCGGTGAGCGGGACAGCTACCACGTGCGTCTGGTGGTGCGCCTGCCGGGCGGGCAGGGGCACCGGTGGATCGAGTGGGAATATCTCTGGAAGGTGCGGCTGTCGCCTCCTGCCGTGATTCCTCTTTCGCGACCGGCCGTCGAGATCATGCCCTAGCCCTTACTTTTTTTGGTGGTGGTCGATGCCGACGTAGGCCTCGATGAAGCGGTCGATCCGGGCCTCATCGAAGTCATTGAACGTGTCGAGCCGTGTCCAGGCCGTGAGGGCGATCCGCGCGTCCATGTCGGGGTAGGGCGCCAGGATCAGGTGCAGGTATTTCTTTTCCTTTTCGGCGCGGGTCTTATACTTGAAAAAGACGCGCTCCAGTTTCTTGACCAGATCAGGGCATCCCTTCGGGCAGTGGTACTGGATGACCACCCCGCCGTCCTCCAGGTTGTGTACCTGGTATTCCTTGGGGATGGGCTTGTCGTAGGCTCCCCAGGGGGCGATCCCTGGCATATGCGGGCCTGATGTGGGCGGGTCGCTGTTGTAGGGAGAATGGGGATCGCCCAACCGCTTGATGTGGAGGTTGCCGAGGTCGGGGAATTCTTTGCCTGGCTGGGAGGAATCCGGGGCGGGCCCGGCTCCCAGCAGCCACGGCAGCAGCGCCAGTGCAAGCAGGCCGCGCATCATGGCGTGACGGAGACCGAGATCTTGCCGTCCTCGACCTTCACCTGGTAACAGGCCACGCTCATGTCCGGATTTTTGACGTACTGGCCCGTCTTGATGTGGTAGCGGTAGCCGTGCCAGGGGCAGATGACCACACCACCCTTGATTTTCCCCTCGCCCAGTGGGCCGCCGGCGTGCTGGCACATGTTGTCGATGGCATAGATCGACCCCTCCAGGTTAAAAAGCGCCACCTCGATGCGCTGCACGGCGACGACTTTGGCGGTGCCCGGAGGGATGTCCGAGAGATCGGCGACATGGACAAAAGATCCCATCAGCGGATTGTAAGCCGCATGCGCCGGGACTTCAAGACGGGAGTGGGAATCCTGTGCAGGCGGGGTTGGGGCTGGATTTTCGCCGTAGTCCTATGCTATACGAATTTGGACGTCGGGCGGCGCCCCTCACCGTGAACGGGGCGCGATTACTCGTCATTCGCTTTTGGTGAAAGGGGGTTTATGGAGCTCACCCTGTTGCTGAATGCCACGTACGAGCCCCTCCGTGTGTTGAACTGGCAGAAGGCCGTCACCCTGCTGTGGCAGGGGAAGGTCGAAGTGCTCGAAGTCTATGACCGCGAAATCCACGGCGTGTCGATCTCCTTCAAGCTGCCGGCGGTCATGCGGCTGCTGAAGATGGTCAGGATCCGCGAAGCCCACCGCTCGGTCAAGTTTTCACGGATTAATATTTTTACCCGCGACGGGTTCAAGTGCCAGTACTGCCGGCGAAAGTTCCGGACGGAGGATCTCACGTTCGATCATGTGGTGCCGATCGCCAAGAGCGGCACCAAGACGTGGGAGAACATCGTGACGGCCTGCTGGGCCTGCAACAACCGGAAGAGCGGGCGGACGCCGGAAGAAGCCCACATGCACCTGCTGAAGAAGCCGGTCAAGCCGAGGTGGCATCCGGTGGTCACGATCACGATCGGCATCCGGAACACGCCGGAGAGCTGGCGGGACTATCTCTACTGGAACATGGAACTCGAATCGGACATCCCGGGATCGTAGTTGGGATGATGAGCGGAAGGAGGGAGGTCGCCGTTGGGCGGCCTCCCTTTTTTATTGCTTACTTGACCCGGTTCAACACGATCTCAATATCTTTGGCGCCCACCATCGTGGGGTTCTTGGCGAACTCGCCTTCGATATCACCGGGCTGCGCGGGCCCTGCGCTGCCGTCCTTGTCCAGCCTCGCGATGATCGCCACCATGCCCCTGAGCTCGGAACCCTGGGTGAGCACATCGGCATTCGTGACTTCAAAAGGCTGGGGGAACTTGGGATGTTCGATGCGCAGTGCCGCAAGGGGGCGGGGAGGCCCGCTTGGCCGGCGGACGATCACGAAGAGAATATCCGTGGGCGCCATCTTGGAAACCAACGAAGGGTCGATCGTGACGGTGCCTGCAATCGATCCGGCGGCTTCCTTTCCCCCATGGAGAATGCCCTGCCACGCCGCGATTCCGGCCAACAGGACGATGCCGACGAAAAGCAAAGGCACGGCGAGTTTTTTGTTCATGGCGGGATTATAGCCGACGTGCGCATCGGGGACAATGTATTTACCTGCGTTCGAACGATACGGTAAGATGCGGCTGTATTTAGCGATAGGGAAGGGGAGGAACACATGAAATTCGGGTTCCAGATCAATCTCGACGTCAAAGACCGGGCCTGCCTGGTGATCGGGGGCGAAGGCGAGGCGGCGGACAAGGCCAACCGGCTGCTGGAAGCCGGAGCCAGGGTGACCCTCATCAGCCCCAAGCTGAACGATGAGCTCAAGAGCATGGCCGCCTCGGCCAGGATCCTTCACCGGGGACGCCGGTTCAAGAGTTCGGATGTGGATGAGGGGGTGTGGCTGGTCATGAACACGGTGAAGACCGACGAGGTCCTCAGCCGCGATCTGTTCAAGCTGGCCAGGCAGAAAGGATTCCAGCTCTGCTCCACTGATCAGCCGGACTATTCGACCTTCACGATGCCGGCTCTGGTCGCCCGGGGGCCGCTGCGGATCGCCATCAGCACCAGCGGGGTTTCGCCGGCGCTCGCCAGCCGGTTGAGGCAGGACCTCGAGCCGTTGTTCGACGAGCGGTTCGAGGTCTTTCTCGAGTGGCTGGATGTGTATCGAGCGCATCTTCAAACGACAGAACTAAATATTGAAAAGAGGCAGCAATTATTGAGAGATGCAGTGTCCAAAGTAAAGCTTCAGGCGAAGATTGAATTTCCCAAAGTCGAAAAGAAGGCCGAAGAGAAGAAGGGGACGTAGGGGCGGGATTCATCCCGCCCTCTTCGCTGGCCCCCTTTCCGAATGGATTGCCTTCCCCGTTTTTGTTCTGCAAGTAACTTTTTCCTAAGAGCCTGTGTCTAACTGGTTGACCTCGCAAATGGCGAGATCAACGATCGGTCATGGGCGCACAATGAATAGGCTTGACACCCATAGCAACGCTGACGGTATAATGACCTTCGAACTTGCTCCCCGTCCGACACGCCGTAAGGCCTCGGGCGGGGTTATTTATTTCAGGGGGCGGTGATGCCTCCTGAACCAGCCCAGAAACGTGCCGTCGTCTTCATTGACGGCCAGAACCTCTTCCACTCCGTCCGCGAGTCGTTCGGCTACACCTACCCGAACTACGATGTTGTGCTCCCATTAAAATTTGGACAGGTATAATTGGTCAGGAGGCATGATGGAAACAACGATGAAACCTGTCCAGAACGGTCGTGGCCGGAAGGGTCGGTGGCCTGCCGAGCAGAAGCTCGCGGTGCTACAGGAGTGGA
>JACQCB010000068.1 GCA_016201805.1 Nitrospirota bacterium
AACGATGCGTTTGAAGTTCCGGTAGAATGTGTCCGCAATCGGCTTGACGAGATCCTGGGGCACGGCGGTGCGGAGGCCTGGCGTCACGACCATGACCAGGAAGGCCAGGCCGCCGATCCAGATGATGGCCGAGAGGAGGTGCAACCAGTGGTTGATGATCGGGATGAGCTGGTTGAGATCGGTCAGGGTGGCTTGGAGTGCGCTCACAGTTGTGGCCGTGACGAGTGACGGGTGATGGGTGATGGGTGAAAAGCGCTTCGGGTCTTCAACTGATCACGCGTCACGTGTCACCTTTCACGCTAGACCTTGAACACCGGGGCTTCGTTTCCGAAGCGTTTTTTCCGGAGTTCCTCCATCAGTTCGATGGTGATGACGGCGATGCCGTGCTCGATCGCGTGCTTTTCCACGCCTTTCTTGACCATCGCGCGAAGGAAGTAGGGAATCCGGTTGAGCCTCGTCTGCGCGGCCTCGTCCCACGTTGCGGTGCTGTCCTCGGGCGTGTTGAAGGCGACCAGATTTCGCTGTATTCGCAGTCTCCGCACTTGCCCTTGAGGTGAGGGTAGCGGAAGGAGTCGAAGATGTCCGATTTTTCCCAGAGGTCCACGAAGCTCTTCTCTCGGATGTTGCCGGCCGAGAGCGGCATGTAGGGACAGGGCGTGAGCTCGCCGTTCGGCGTCACGCGGGCGTAGTTGGTGCCGGCCAGACAACCGCCGCCCATGTAGCCCTGGGCCTTCGTGATGGGGGACTGGGGATCCTTCTCGTAGGCGAGACGCTTGAAGTGGGGAGCGCAGCGGGCTCGCACCAACATGTCCTTGTACTTGTCCTGGCAGGCCACCAGATATCCGAGCACTTCCTCGTACTGAGCCGGAGTGATATCGGTCAGTTCCTCCCCTCGGCCGGTACAGACCATGAAAAACACGTTCAGCACCTTGGCCCCCAGGTTGTGGGCCCAGTCCACGACCTGGGGCAGTTCCTGGTAGTTCATGGGCTGCGCGCTGAAGTGCACCTGGAATTGGAGTCCGTTGCGCTTGCAGGCCTCGATCCCTGCCAGCGCCCCTTCCCAGGCGCCGGCCAGTCCGCGAAACGCATTGTGTTTGTGCGCATCGAGAGAGTCGATGCTGATGCCGACCCCCATCACGCCGATCGCGACCAGCGCCTTGGCCATCCGGTCGTTGATCAGCATGCCGTTGGTGCCGAACACGACCATGAAGCCGAGCCCGACGGCATGTTTGGCGATGTCCAGAATGTCCGGGCGGGTCAAGGGCTCTCCGCCGGTGATGACCAACAGGCAGCCTCGGTTGACTTGCGCGATCTGGTCGATCAGGCGGAAGCATTCCTCCGTCGTCAACTCGTCCGAGCCGCCGCCGGCCTTGGTCGTGGCGTCCAAGTAGCAATGGTCGCACTTCAGATTGCAGCGCTTCGTGAGGTTCAGGGCGATGAGAAAGGGCTTGAAGTCGTCGACCGTCCGGCCGTCATTACACCCGCCCGCCCCAGGCGCCATTGCACCCACCCGCCCCGAGCCTGCCGAGCCAGGCTCCTGTCCCGCGGGACGCGCCCCTTCCCGAAGCGGCGCCTGCGCCGATCCCGGTGTCACGAACTGCTTGACCTGCTGTTCGAGGGAGTCGAGTTTGCCCGCCAGTTGCGAGAAGTTGAGGACCGGGATGAGCTTAGCCATGACATAACCAATGCGGAACGCTGATTGCTGAATGAAAGTTTTAAATTTTGAATTTTTAGTTTTGAGTTTTCAACTCAAAATTCAACACTCATCTCGTTATCGTTCAGCACTCATCACTCAGCACTGTTTTGTGTGACGCCGGTGAGGCGTGCGACGATGTCTTTCAGGTTGCCGCTCTTCATCGCTTCTTCCATGGTGCCCCTGGCTTGATCGATGCCGGTGTTGGCCACGTCGAGGGTGATGGTCGTGGCGCCGACCTGCTCGGCATGTTTCTGGATCAGCGCACGCGTGCAATCCCGCATGAAGCCGGCCGGGACCCGCTCGAGGCGTTCCAGGGCTTCAGGCGTCCAGGTGTAAGGGGAGGGTGAGGGCATTGCGCCACCTCCGTTGCCGCCGTTACCGTGCCCATTGCCGTGCTTGGTTTCCGCTTCCGCAGAGACCGGCGCGGTGCCGGTCCCCTTGTTTGAAAAGATGGGCGTATAGTCCTCGGCCGCCGCTTCCTGGATCATCGGGGCGGCATACTCGAGGGTAATGGTCGTCATGCCCAGCTTGCGGGCAGTCTTTTCGATCTTGGCCTTGGCGCGGCGGCGTTGGAATCCCGCCGGCACGGCCCGGATCGCTTCCTTGGCGTCATGGGTCCACTGCATGGGCACATCGTCGTAGGCCACATCGGTTTCAAGCGCGCCTTCCGCCTTGGTCGCCGCCTCGAAGATGCTCTTGTCCACCAGCTTGAAGCGATCGCCTTCGGCGCCGCAGACCGGGCACTTCACCGGCGTCTCGCCCTTGCCGACGTAGCCGCACCCGTCGCAGACGAAATAATTCTGGCTCATGCGATCGAGGTAGGCCTGGGTGCCGGCGCTCACGGTCGGCTTTTCCTGGACGACCCCGGTCATCATGCCGCTGAGCGTGGAGCCCATCAGGTCCTTGGCGACGGCGTCGTCCGCCTGCATCTTGTTGCGATCGATCCCGGCCACCTCCAGGTTGCCGCCGAGTGCCTTCATGGCTTCCATGGCGCCCTTCGGCAGAATGTGGCCGACCGCCGAGTCCACGACGGTGTTGCTGATGATCGTATGCCCTTTCTCGATGGCATAGCGATGGATAGCCGTCTTGGCCACTCCGCGGGCGAAGACCGGAATCTTCTCCATCCGCGCGAGGGCTTCTTCAGTCCAGGCGAGGGTATACTCGGCCTGGGTGTCGATGGGCGGCACGTACTTGCGGTTGGAGATCAGGACGTTGCAGTCCACGCTGCGCAGCAAGTTCTCGGCGTTGCTGCCGATGTCCATGTCCTCGTCGCTGTGCACGCCGATGCGGCCGATGATCAGCAGCCAGGGGGTCTCCTTGCGGACGTACTGGATGATCTTTTCGAAGGCCTTGCCGTCCAGCAGGGTGGTCTTGATGTCGGTGTTCTCCGCCTGGGCCAGCTCGCGGGAAATGTCCAGGTGGGATTGATAGATTTTGGCTAAGCCGCTGTCGATGATCTCCTCGTGCAGTTTTTCCTGCTCCTTGAACCGGAAGACCTTGCCTGCTTCTTCGTTCAGCACGCCGGAGATGCTGTGGAAGGCCGCGTAGTGAAAGTAGGGGTCAAAGGCGGAGATGGCCTCGACCGGCTTGTTCAGGGCCTTGCCCAGGGCCAGGCCCGTCATGAGCCCGCCGAATGAATAGGCGCTCCCGTCCACCGCCACGACGATCTTGCCGCCGTTCAAGGGCTGCGTGTTCTTGATGATCAGCATGTCGGAGGTCCGCACGCGGCGGACCACCCGTTCGGTGTTGCTGCCGATCACGCTGTCCTTGACCGCGCCCACGCCCAACGCGCCCATGATGACCAGCTCATAGGCGTTGGTGTTGATGTCCTCGGCCAGGACTTTCCAGTTGCGTCCTTCCAGGGAGCGGCGCTCCAGGGGCAGGTTCGCCTCGGTGCATTTCTTATCGACGTAATCGAGATAGGAGTCGGTGATGATCTGCAGGCCGCGGGTGATGAGGGAGTCGTGGATCTGACGCTGCCGGTCCAGTTCCTTTTCGTCGTGGTACTCTTCCGGCAGACCGGCTTCCATCTGCTTGAAGCGTTTATCGTGCATCTTGGCCGCATAGACGTGGCTGCCCACGATTTTCGAGCCGAACGTCTTGGCCAAGCTGACTCCCAGATCGACCGCTGTATTGGAATAGTCCGAATTATCGACCGGGATATAGATGGTCTTGTACATCAGACGCCTCCTTCAGGACCTCTGCAAGCCCGACCGATCATGAAAATCGTCAACGAATTTGAACGATTCAGGTGGTCAATGGGCTAAAAAGATTCGGCATGATAGCATCGGGACAAAGAGGAATGCAAGCGACATCTGGCCCTGTGGAAAGGGCCTTATCCGGCCGATCTGACCGCCTGACTTTTGCTCGAACCGGCTGAAGAATATGCTGTTTTTCGCGAGCGAATGATCTCCTCAAGAGTCAGGAGCGTGTCCCGGCCGGAGTTGTTTTCGATCCCGCGGATGAGGTTGCCGTCCGCGTAGGCGGGAGCGGATTGCGTCGCGGCATCCTGTGCTCCAGTCTGACTGTCATGAGAGAGGGAACCGGACCAGGGACGGGGGTCCTGGCTTCCGTGTTTTTTGTGCCAAGCCGCCAAGCAGGCCTTGGCGATGATCTTGTTGAGCGGGGCCGGGTTGTAGAGCAGTTTCCTGATGCTGGTGGGGGTCAGCATCAGCGGATTGTATCCGGCCGAGAGGTAGCCTTCTTCCAGTAGCCGGTGCTCCAAATCGGTATTCGGCTGGATACCCAGGAAGAACATGAGGGGGAATACTCGGTCTTCGCCCAGGATGGAAGCCACTTTCTTATAAGACTCCACACTCTGGAGGAGGGTCTCTTCCGTTTCTTTGGGGGAGTTGAGAGAATAGTTCAGGATGACCTTGCCCTTGAATCCCGCCTCGGCCAGGTAGCGACAACCGTCATAGAGCCGCTCCAGCTTGAAGCCCATGTGGAGGTTGTTCAGCACCTCCTGGGAGCCGGACGTAATGGCGACTTCCAGGTCTCCGACGCCGGAGCGCACCATCAACTTGGCCAGGTCGGCGGTGATCAGGGACGTCCGGATGTACCCCGACCATTGGATTGCCAGTCCTTCCTTGACGATCCGCTCCAGAATTTCGGTACATTGCGGGTAGGCTTCTTTGCCGGTGATGAACTGGGCATCCGTAAACCAAAAATGCCGCGCCCCCCATTGGTGGTAATGCTGGGCAATGTCGCGGACGACCATGTCCGGCGGACGGTAGCGGACCTTCTTGCCCTCGATGTAGGGGTAGAGGCAGAAAGCGCAGTCGTAGGGACAGCCTCGTTTACTCTGGACCCCGATCGATTCCCCAACATAGTCCCGGTACTGGGGGAAAATGGTCGTGAGATAGGGAAGGTCTACGGACAGCGTGTCGAGGAGGGCCGGTATGCGCTGGGCGCCCTTCGATACGCGATGGCCTTCTTTGACGATGTACCGTTCGTCCGTCAACGGTTGCCCTTCGACGACCTTGAGAATCGCATCTTCGCCTTCGCCCAGAATACCGATGGTTCCTTCGGGGAGTTTCTCGATCAGCTGATCGGCAAAGGCGGTGAAGGCGCCGCCACCGATCATGAGTTGCGCGTTGGGAAGTTCTTTCCGGATCAGCCAGGGATAGGACAAGTTCGCGCGGATGTCGTGGTAGTAGCGGTAGAGCTGCTTGAGTCCCTGGAAGGAGGCCGCGACGCGCTTGAGCGGGTTGCTGGCGAAATAAAAATTGAAGGCATGTTCCAGCGAGGCATCCCCCTCGTGGGGCGAAAAAATCTGGATATCCCGCCAGGAGAAACAGACGAGGTCCGGCGCAAAGGCGGACGCCGCTTCACGCAAAATCTTGGGGCGCTCGGCTTGCGGGTAGACCGAAAGATCGAGAATCCGCTGGCGGACGTCGGGCCGTCGCCGGTGGATAAAATCCGCCAGGTAGGTGATCCCGATCGGGTAGACCTTCTTGCAGGGGAGAAAAACGTACAGGATAGAATTCATGGCAATGATGAACGATGAACGATGAACGATGAACCGGAATAGATTAAGGCTCTTAGTTCAGCACTCATCGTTCATCGTTCCGCGTTATTTTGTGGCGACGTGGATCGCGACGATTCCGCCGCTCACGTTGTAATACTCCACCTGGCGGAAGCCGGCTTTGAGGAGCAAGGCCTTCAAGGCTTCCTGATCGGGGAAGGCTCGGATCGAAGCGGGGAGGTAGCGGTAGACGCCGGTTCGATCGCGTGCCACCAGGGTCCCGATCAGCGGCAGGAGGCGGAACGAATACCAGTCATAGAGACGGAGCAGCCAGGCCTGGACGGGGCGTGAGAATTCCAGACATACGAAGCGGCCGCCCGGTTTCAGGACTCGCTGGATCTCGGTGAACGCCGCCATGAGATTGCCGACGTTGCGGATGCAGAAGCCGGTCGTGACCGCGTTGAAGCTGCCCTCTCGGAATCCCAATTGCTCCGCGTTCGCGCGCAGGCAGGTGATGCGGTCGGCGGCGCCGCGACCGGCGATCTTGCGCAAGCCCACGCGGAGCATCGCCTGGTTCAAATCCACGGCCGCGACACGTCCCCCCACTCCCATGCGGGGCTCGATCAGGAGGGCCAGATCGCCTGTGCCGGCGCCGATGTCCATGGCGCGACCGTTTTGGGTGGCGGGCACGAAGGAAGCCGCCCGGCGTTTCCAGCGATGGTGCAAGCCGAAACTCAGCAGCGAGTTGTTCAGGTCGTAGCGGCGCGCGATGGCCGTGAACATCCGTTGGACGGCCTGTTCCTTGCCTTGCCCGGACCAGCCCGGAACGGTGCCCGGCGGCGGAGCGATTGAGGCCTTTTTCTGAAGGGGATTCCCCTCCAACTCAAGCATTGAAAGGACGTAGCACCCGCGCCGAGCCTTTGTCAAGTTGCGCTGGTCGAGGGAATGGTGTGCTGTGGCGGCCGTGCCCTGCCGGCCGGGTCGCGTGAAACTCCTTGAGTTTGACCGAGGGCGAACGTAAGATTGCGCGACCTTGCGGGCTGGTGGTTCTGCCGAGTGGCAGTTTCTCAATGCAATGCAGCCGGACGCGGGAAGGGAGGCTCCGTGAAGGAGCAAGGACCTGCCTGATGAGCGGTGACGAGCCAAAGGACCAGCCGGCCCCGTCTGATCGCCGCCAAGCTTCGAACCGCCGCCAGGTTCCTCGGAGGCAGGAGGACCGGCGGCTGGTGCAGCGCGGCCGAGAGTTGGAAGTCGCGCGGATCATCTCTGAAGCGCTCTCCCATCACGTGCACAGCGATGGGTTGATCGAGCAGACGCTCCGTACGGCGCTGGATGTGGTGGATGCGGAAGCCGGCTCCGTCCTCCTTGCCGACCCGACGATGAAACAATTGGTCTTTCGCCACGTGGTCGGGGTGAAGGCGGATCAGTTGCGCGGCATGGCGATCCCCTGGGACAAGGGACTCGCGGGCGCGGTCTTCGCTTCGGGGGAAGCGGAAATAGTCTCGGATGCCAAGGGGGACCATCGCCATTACCCGGACATCGACAAGTTCACCGGTTTTCATACCCGCGACATGATCGTGCTCCCGTTGAAGCAGTGGGGGCGGCTGCCGATCGGGGTGCTCGAAGTGCTGAACAAACGCGAGGGGAGGCTTAATAGAGAGGACGTCGACATTCTCACCATCGTCTCGGCGTTGTCCAGTGCGGCGATCGAACAGGCGCGGTTGATCGAAGAGGCAAAGCTGGCCGAGTTGGTGCATCGGATGGGGGACATCGCCCACGATGTGAATAACTTGCTGATGCCGGTGTTCGTCAGCGCCATGCATTTGCAGACGCAGATCGAGCAACTGTTCGCCAGCCTGCCGGACGTCGATGAGCCCCGGTGGCAAGACGGGCGTCAACGGAGCAAACGGGCGTTCGATACGTTGCAGGACGCGGCCCGGCGTATCCAGGACCGTACGAAAGAAGTGGCAGATTGTATCAGCGGACTGAATGCGCCGCTGCAATTGTCGTCCTGCCGCCTGTCGGCTGTGGTCGGAAGCGTGGTCGAGACGTTGGGCTTGGTGGCGGAACGCAAGGGCGTCGATCTCTGCGCAGACGGCCTGGATTCGTTGCCGCCGATCCTGGCGGACGAACGCCGCCTGTACAACGCGTTCTACAATCTGGTGAACAACGCCATTCCAGAGGTGCCGGCCGGCGGGACGATTACCGTCCGTGGCCATGCGGACCCGGCACGCGACGCGATTTGCTTGTCGGTGATCGATACAGGCCGAGGCATGTCGTCGGAGGTGCGTGACAGTTTGTTTTCCGGCCATGCGATCAGCCGGAAGGCCGGCGGCACCGGCCTCGGCACCAAGATCGTCAAGGACGCGGTGGAGTCCCACGGCGGCCGGATCACTGTCGAAAGCCAGGTGGGCGTCGGGACCACCTTCCACATCCGCCTTCCTCTCCAGCCGCCGGGCACCGCCACCCGCTAACGTGTCTGTTCCTCAAGGATGGTGCGCGGCCGCTTCGAGGCGCTCCGTTCTGTGTGGGCCGGGCACCTGCGCATACACCGTCATCCCGCATGGTATAATTCCGCCGCCGAGAGGTCTCAATGTCCGGTTCGATCGTCATTCGCGGCGCTCGCGAACATAATCTCAAAAATCTGGATGTCGAAATCCCGCGCGACAAGCTGGTGGTGATCACCGGCTTGAGCGGGTCCGGCAAGTCGTCGCTTGCCTTCGATACGATCTACGCCGAGGGGCAGCGCCGCTACGTCGAGTCCCTCAGCGCCTACGCCCGCCAGTTCCTGGAGCAGATGGGCAAGCCCGACGTGGACTCCATCGAAGGGCTGTCGCCGGCCATCTCCATCGAGCAGAAGAGCACCAGCCACAATCCCCGCTCCACCGTCGGGACGGTCACGGAAATCTACGACTATCTCCGGCTGTTGTTTGCCCGGATCGGACGGCCCTTCTGTTTCACCTGCGGCGAGGAGATCACGGCTCAGACCGTTCAACAGATGGTGGATGCGATCCGGACCTTGCCGGATGGCGCTAAGTTTCAGGTGCTGGCCCCGATCGTGCGTGGACGGAAGGGCGAGTATCGGAAGGAACTGCTCGACATGAGACGGGCCGGCTATGTCCGGGCTCGGATCGACGGCCGGATGGTGGACCTTGGTGAAGATATTGCCTTAGACAAGCAGAAAAAGCATACGATTGAGATCGTCGTGGACCGATTGGTCATGAAGCCGGGAGGCCCGGGCGATGCGCTGGCCAAACGCCTGGCCGATTCGGTGGAGACCTCGTTGAAGCTGGCCGAGGGCTTGGTCGGCATCCTGGCCGACGACAAGACCGTGCTCTACAGCGAAAAGCTGGCCTGTATCCGGTGCGGCGTCAGTTATCCGGAGATCACACCCCGCATCTTTTCCTTCAACAGCCCGCACGGCGCCTGTCCGGCCTGCGATGGGATCGGCTATGCCGTCACGCCGGGCTGTCCGCAAGGTGAGATGGAGGAAGATTTCACGTTGCTGGACCGCTGCTCCGTTTGTAATGGCGCGAGGCTTAAGCCAGAAAGTCTCTCGGTGAAAATCGGGCGGCGTTCGATTGCGGAGGTCACGCAACTGTCGGTGCGCGCGGCGGCCGACTATTGCGATTCGCTCAAGCTGACCGAGCGGGAAGCCTTCATCGCGCAACGCATTCTGAAGGAGCTGCGCGAACGACTGGGCTTCCTGGTCAACGTGGGGCTGGACTACCTGACGCTGGACCGGCCCGCGGCGACGCTCTCCGGCGGGGAAGGGCAGCGCATCCGCCTGGCGACCCAAATCGGGTCCGGGCTGGTGGGCGTGCTCTACATTCTGGATGAACCCTCGATCGGCTTGCACCAGCGGGACAACCGGCGGCTGCTTCAGACTTTGCTCCGGCTGCGCGATTTGGGCAACACGGTCGTGGTGGTGGAACATGACGCCGAGACGATGCTGGCAGCGGATCATCTCCTGGATCTGGGGCCTGGCGCCGGCGTCCATGGGGGGCGCGTCATCGCGCAAGGTACGCCGGCCGAGGTCATGGCCGTTCCCGCTTCGCTGACCGGCCAATGTCTCCGTGGCGACCTGACCGTCGCCCTGCCTGCAAGGAACCGGAAGGCGAAAGGGTTTCTCGGC
>JACQCB010000069.1 GCA_016201805.1 Nitrospirota bacterium
ATCGCCGGCCATGACGTCCAGCAGGAGCCGTTCGTAGGCTTCCGGAGAAGGGGCCGCGAAGACGTCGCCGTATTTGAAGTCCATCTCCACCGGGTTGGTCCGGGCTTTTGAGCCCGGCACCTTGGAAATGATCCGCAAGGACAATCCCTCCTCGGGCTGGATGCGCAGCGTGAGGACGTTGGGGGCCAGGGAGGCCGCGGGGTTGGTGTTGAAGAGAATCTGCGGGATGTCTTTGAATTGGACGGCGATCTCGCTGCCCCGCTTCGGCATGGCTTTGCCGGTCCGTAGGTAAAACGGCACGCCGGCCCAACGCCAGTTCTCCACGAACAATTTCAGCGCCACGTAGGTCTCGGTTGTGCTGTCCGGTTGGATGCCGGCTTCGCGGCGATAGCCTGGAATCTCGATGCCGTGCACCTTTCCCTGGCCGTATTGGGCCCGGACGGTGAAGTGCTCGACGTCCTTCCCGGCGATCGGCCTGAGCCCGCGCAGTACGTCGATCCTGGCGTTGCGCACGACGTCGGGGTCCAGCGAGTAGGGCGGCTCCATGGCCACCAGACACAGCAATTGGAGGATGTGATTTTGCATCATGTCGCGCAGAGCGCCGGACCCTTCATAGTAGGCGGCTCTGGTCCCCACGCCTTCGGCCTCGCTGACCGTGATTTGGACGTGGTCGATGTACTTGTGGTTCCAGATGGGCTCGAAGATGCTGTTGGCGAAGCGCAGGACCAGAAGGTTTTGGACCGTTTCCTTCCCCAAGTAATGATCGATTCTGAAAATCCGGGACTCGTCGAACACGCTTCCGATGGTGGCGTTGATTTGTCGGGCCGACGCCAGATCGTGGCCGATCGGTTTTTCAACGATGACCCGCGAGCAAGGCGCGGCGCCACCGGGCGGATGAATGAGTCCTGCGCGTTGCAACCCCTCGCAGGCGGCGGCAAAGGACGTGGAGGGGATCGCCAGGTAAAAGATGCGGTGTCCCGGCAGCTTCAGATCCGCCTCGATCGTTTTCAGACGCGCCCGAATCTTGCCGTAGGAGGCGGAGTCGTCAATGGCGCCGGAGAGGTAGAAGAGGCGTCGTTCAAAATCCCCCCATTTTGATTCGGCCAGTTCCTGGCGGGAATACTTCACGACGCCATCCCGCGAACTCGCTCTGAAATCAAGGTCGCTCAGCGGTTTGCGTCCGATGCCCAGGACCGCGTAGTTGGCGGGGAGGACGCCGTCCAAAAGGAGATTGTAGAGGGCTGGGACGAGTTTGCGGTGGGTCAGGTCGCCGGACCCGCCGAAAATAACCAGGGTGCAGGACTCCGGTTTCATGCTGCGTCCAAAATCCGGGTGACTGGGGCCCTGTGCCGGCTGGGTCATGGGCGCGTCATCGCCGGACCGCATGGCCGCCGAAGGCGTTCCTCAGGGCCGCCAGCATTTTCTCGGCAAAGGTTTCTTGCTGGCGGGAGCGGAACCTCGTGAACAGCGCGGCGGTGAGGGTGGGTACCGGCACGTCCTTCTCAATCGCATCCAGGACCATCCAGCGGCCTTCTCCAGAATCCTGGACGTAGCCCTTCAGTTTTTCCAGTCGGGGGTCCTGGCTCAGGGCGTCGGCGCCCAGTTCCAGCAGCCAGGAGCGGACCACGCTGCCGTGCATCCAGAGGTCCGCGATCTTGGACAAGTCCAGGTTGTACTCGCTCTTGGCCATCAACTCGAACCCCTCGGCATAGCCCTGCATCATGCTGTACTCGATGCCGTTGTGGACCATCTTGACGTAATGGCCGGCGCCGCAGGCCCCCACGTGGGCCCACCCGTTTTCCGGAGCGAGAGTTTTGAAGATCGGTTCGAGGCGCGTGACGATGGAGTCCTCGCCGCCGACCATCAGACAGTAGCCGATCTTCAGCCCCCAGATGCCGCCGCTGGTCCCCGCATCCACATAATGAATCCCCTTGGATTTCAGCGCGGCGGCCCGCCGCACATCGTCGTGGAACCTCGTGTTGCCGCCGTCGATGATCGTGTCGCCGGGCTGGAGGAGCGCTGCGATGGCCTGGACCGTTTCTTCCGTCGGGGCGCCGGACGGGACCATGATCCAGACCGCGCGAGGGGCCTTCAGTTTCGAGACGAGATCGGCCAGCGACGACGAGCCGATGCAGCCCTGGCCTTCGGCCTGCTTCACGAGATCGGCTGAGCGGTCGTAGACCACGATGCGGTGCTTGTCGCGCTGCAAGCGCGTGACCATGTTCATGCCCATCTTGCCCAACCCGACGAATCCCAGTTCCATGACGATCCTTTCTTCGCTCAGTCCACTGCATCTACTTGCGGAGAGATCGGGAGCGGATGCGTGGACGGCGGTTCCGAGCAGGACCTCGCATTAGATGGTCCGGCGTTAGCCCAATGCGCAATTATAGAATTATTCCGTATAATGCGCGAGAAAATTTGTCCAAACCGTGTCGGCGCATTTGTGTGGGGGATACGGGGGATAGCTTGGCAGGCTGCTGAAAAAACTATTTTCTCGTCCTCGGAACGTGAGAGTGGAGAGAGTCACGGACGATCGGACAAGAGTCCGCAGGATGGTCAAAAAGGACGCCCAGCGCGGCCACAGCGAGCGAAGAGGCGAGTCGTACTCTTTGCGTACGGTGCGCCTCGAAGCGACGCGAGAACGAAGCTGGCGGACTTTTTCAACATCCTGCTAGTCCACGCGGGGCGGATTCGGGATGTCATGAAAGGCCCGATTGGCCAATTCCCGGCCCAAGGCGAGCCGTTTCGGCACCGTCGGTTCGGTCAAAAAACGATCCAGCAGCTCTCCCATGGCGGGATCGCGGGACGCGATGAATCGCAACAGGTCGGCCGGAGCAGCGGGCCAGAAGCCCCGCAGTCGAAGCACGGCTTCCAGCAGATCTTCGAGGAACCGCCCCAGGAGGTAGGTGGCGACGGCCGGCTGGTGGCCGAGATCCTCCGCCTTGCCCAGCCAGTGGAAACAGTCGGCCTTGAGACGGATTTTCTCGTTCAGGTTTGCCGCAGGGGGACCTGAACGGAAGCGCTGGTTGGCTTTGTCCAACAGCTTCGTGCCGACCGCCTCGTGTTCGAACAGCACGCGGCCTTTGCGGAGCAGGGGCGGAAGGCGCGGCACGTGCGCGAGGTCCTGCTCCACGGATTTGTACTCGCGATAGCGGATCTCCACCTGCCGATCGGCCACCCGGATGGTTTCCTCCCCCTCATCCTGCCCCTTGATCAAGGCAATGAAGTCCAGGTCGCTATGCCGCGTCAGGGCTCGGCGCGCGCCGGACCCCACCAGGATGATGGCCATGAGGTCGCCCCCGCGTTTGCCTCGGATGTGCCGGAGCACGGAGGCGAAGATCTGCTCCAGGCCGGGAGGGTCCGGCCGTTTCGGCAGCTCCGGCGGTTCCGGGATGTCCAGCAGTTCCGCTTGCAGTTCCTCCCGGCTTGGAGGGGCTGGGCTGGTTTCGGTTGGCAGAGCCGATTGATTCTGGTCCATGGTGTCTCTTGATCTAGGCCGAGTGGCCGATGGCCTGGTCGATGTTGATGTTATTGTCCACCGGAGGTTTGTTTGATCTGTGTTTCGAGGGAGCCCAGCCACTGATCGAATGGGACGTCGGCATCGACGATGATTTCAAGCTTGCCGTTCGACAGTGTTCGAACGATGCCGGGGCTGGCCGGCGAGAGGGGAATTTCCACCCATTCTCTCGACAGGCCCAAGCGGTCGGTGAGTTCGAGGATATCGCGTATGTGTTTGAACGAGACCACTTGCAACATGAGCGGATATCATTCCTTCAAGCTGGGCGACGTGCCACACGATCTGGTCGCATTCTAAGGAGGGTTCGGAGAGACTGTCAACAAGCATGGGTGGGCGGTCGTACGTTTGCGGGAAGGTGATGCGTCAGCGCGACAGGACTTGCGTCAAGATCTGTCCGGCCTTCTCGATGTCCTCGGAAGTCACGTCCAAGTGCGTGACGGCTCGAAAGGTGGTCCCGCCAAGGGTGCTGACCAACACCCCGTCTTGTTTCAATTCCGATAAGATGGCGGAGGCCGGTCGGCTGGAATCTCGCAACTCAAAGATGACGATATTGGTCTCGACGCCGTTCACATCGATGGAGACGGTTGGGATTTTCTGGAGTGCCAGGGCGAGGCGCCGGGCATGCTCGTGGTCTTCCTTCAAGTGGGCGATGTTGTGCTCCAGCGCATAGATGCCTGCCGCAGCCAGGATTCCGGCCTGGCGCAGACCCCCTCCGTACATGCGCCGGAAGCGACGGAGTCGCTCCACGGTCGGGCGGTCTGACACGATCACCGAACCGACCGGCGCGCCCAGTCCCTTTGAGAAGCAGAAGGACACCGTTTCGAAGTGTCGGGCATAGTCTGCGGCCGGTACCCCCGTCGCCACGACGGCGTTGAAGAGCCGCGCTCCGTCCAAGTGCATGGGGATGTCGTGGGTTTGCGCGAGCTTGCGGATCTGTTCGATGGTGGACAGAGGATAGACGGACCCGCCGCCGCTGTTATGGGTGTTCTCCAGACAGATCAGGGCGGTCCGGGGGTTGTAGGGGTCCTTCGGCCGAATCGCGGCTTCGATCTGTGACGCATCCAGGAGCCCCCGTCGGCCGGTCACCCAATGCAG
>JACQCB010000070.1 GCA_016201805.1 Nitrospirota bacterium
ACGCACCTGCGGCAACCTGTTGGCCATGGCTCTGCTCCATGACGCTCGTGGCGCCCGCGATGGCGGGATTGCGCTCCAGGGCCAGGTCGATCACGGCGTCGAGGGTATAGAAAGGGGGACCGGGCTCGCCCGCTTGGGCATCGGCTCCGATCAAGGCGAAATTGGCGACCGATCCAACTAGCACGAGAGTCATAAACAATGGGCGTGGCATGGAGCTCTCCATTGAATGCACGGCTCGGTCGATGGGAAAGAGAGGGCACCTTCCCTCTACCGTCGGCAGTAGGCCGTCGCTGCATGAACTCGAATGACGCGAGGTTGAAGTAGGCTCAGATCGACGGGGAAGGAGGAGCGCGCGGAGAGAAGCTGGCGGACAGGAAGAGGCATGGAGGAGAGACCGGTGGCAGGATGGGCACGGAAGAGCTGGTCAGCGCTCCCGGCTCGTTTTGCCATGGAGAAGAGACGGCATCGATCGGGGCCGGTTTCCCGAAGCGGTGGTCTCCTGACGGAGCCAAGGAAAATCCGAATTCGGAGTGATTCCATGCGTGCGCAGAGGGGGTGAAGGCCTCGAAAGACGTGGACGCATCTTCCGGAGAAGCGTCCCCGTGGTGGACGGCATACTCACAGGACAGATCCGGAGAAAAGACCGCGTGCGCGATCCCGCCATGGGTATGCCCGGCGTCCCCGTGGTGGTGGTCCACTTCCGGATGAACGTGGACCAGTGGAACTACGAGCATCCAGGCCGTCAACCAGACCAATGTCGCAGTGCGCAACCAAGTCATCTGGGGATATCGATGGAGCATGGAGACAGAACCCCGCTTGATGCCGAGCGTATCACCTCACAAATCCCAGGTCAATCGATCCTTCAAATGGCAAACATCCAAATGCGCGTGCCGGTGCGGCGGGATGCGGGACCCTGTGACTTGACAGCCCCTACTGGAGAGGCTACCATTGCGCGTGTACGAGCGAAGTTCGCAATGAACCGAACCATTCAACAGTTCATCGCCGTCGGCCTCACGGTCTGCCTGCTGCTTCTCAGCGGGGCGGTCTACGTCCAGGCCTTGGACCATGCGGCTCACCACGCCCATCATCAGGCCGCCACCCATTCGACGGCTCTCTGCTCGTGGCTCTGTGCCGCGGGGCAGAGTCTGGAAGGCGTCGCCTTCGATTTTCAGGCTTATGTCGGGCTGCTTGCACTTGCGCTTCTTGTTGTCAGTCAGCAGCCTCGCGCGATTTTGATCACTTCTCCTGCGACCCGCGGGCCCCCTCGCTTCTCCTTCTAACTCATTTCAGCTCCAAGACAATCGGGCTGTATCCGGTTCTGCTTCGCGTAACGCGGGGTGGCGCATCATGATGAATGATTGTGAATGCCGTCCTTTTTAATAAGGGGACTTTTGCGAGGATTCACGACGATGACATTGATGGATGCAGCCCATGGATTTTGCGAACGAGTAGTGATGAGGAGAAGACATGGGCAGGCAATATCTCAGAATTTGTTTTGGACTGGCAGCGATTGTTGCGACAGGACTGGTGAATGTTTGGACTGCGCCTCAGGTGGAAGCCGCCTGCGGGAGCGTGAGTTGTTTTGTCGTGATCGGCTCTCAGCAGCAGATTCCGCAGAAGGGGCTGCTCACGATGAATATCGTGTATGGCCTCACCCCGCAGCGGTTGCTGGGCGGGACGTCCGGCGTGATACCGGCCGTTGATCAGGACCAGCGCCGACTGATCATGGACCATCATACAGAGGTTCGCACGATCACCCAGACTGCCACGCTGGACCTGAACTATGGCCTGACGGACCAGTTTGGGATCGAGGTGACCTTGCCCTACTTGGCACGGACGCACCACCACCAGGATGGACTCGGAGAAGCTAATGGCGGAGACGGCACGCCGGTCGGGTTCTCGGATAACGGCATCGGCGATTTGCGCATTACGGCTAAGTACAATGTGCTCCCCACGCTCAGGAGCATGGTGGTGACGGGGTTCGGCGTGGAACTGCCGACCGGCAAGTACAACTCGCGAGATACGAGTAACCTGGTGATGGAGGCGCCGGCACAGCTTGGGCGTGGTCAGGTCGGCTTGATCGGATCGGTCTATCAGGCCTATGAGCTGATCCCACACCGGCTGAACCAGTTCTCCTTTGCCAGTTACCGGCATACGTTTCGGAACAACGCTGGGTATCAGTTTGGAGATGAATACTTGCTGAATGCGGGTTTTAATCTTGTGACGGTTCCCTGGCTGGTGCTGACGAGCCAGATCAACTATCGCTACCTGACCCACGACAATATGAGCGCGTCGCTGGAACGCTCGCGGACCCCCAGCGATCCTGGCTATCCGGGCGACCCGATTGTCATCGACCCGCTCATCCGTGACCGGCGGGTGCCTAGCACTGGCTCGACATACTTGGCGTACACGCCGGGTTTTCAGATCAATGTCAACGATACGACCTCACTGTACTTCTTTTCGCAGATTCCGGTGGCCAGGGACTTTAATAACAATCTAGGGCAGGAAGTGAGCTTCACCTTCGGGCTCACCAAGTATTTTCAGCCCTTCGGTGCGACGAGTCCAAGTTCCCAGAGCTGAAGCTGAGGAGGAGATGATGAGCACGCAGTCGATCACGAAGATGATGGGCCTGGCGGTGCTGGCCTTGGCTCTGTTCGGACAGGCAGACCGTGCGGTCTGGGCCATGGGGGCCAGGCCGCCGGTCGTCGGGACTGAGGCCGCGGAGTTCAGCCTGGTCGATCTTGCCGGCAAGCAACACAGCCTGAGCGAGTATCGGGGCAAGGTCGTCTTGCTCAATTTTTGGGCGACGTGGTGTAAACCCTGCACGACCGAGATGCCGGCCATGCAGGCGACCTACGACAAGATGCGCGGGGACGGGTTCGTCGTCCTGGCCGTCAACGAACTGGAGGACGAGGCGAAAGTCCGTGAGCACATCCGCCAGTACGGCCACACGTTTCCGGTCCTGATGGATCGAGACAACCGCGTGGCAAACATGTACGGCGTCTTCGGCCTTCCGGTGAGCGTGTTCATCGATCAGCAGGGCGTCGTCCGGGAATACATCAAGGGCGGCTTGCTCACCGAACAGAAGATCAACGAGGTCGTGGCCCAGATCAAGGCCAAGCCGGAACTACGGACTGCGGCGAACCGTTGATTTGGCGTGCCGCGCCGTTTATAGTCCTGGCGTCATGACTACCAGTCTGCGCTGGGCTACGAGGGCTTGCATCGTCGGGGCGTTTTGCGGCCTCTCCGTGCTTGTCGCCGGTGCCCTCACGAGTCCTTCGTTGGTCTTGGCCTTGCCTTTGGCCGCGCCGGCTCAGCCGGCGTCGGCCAAGACCTCGAATCCGCACTACGACCAGGGCCTCGCGCTCTTTCGGGAAGGGAAGTATACCGAGGCGGCCGAGGCCTTGAAAAAAGCGATCGACCTCGATCCCCGGTCGGCCGAATCCCATCATCTCCTCGGCCTGATCTACTCCCAGGGAATGAAACAGCCGGGTGAGGCCGTTGAGGAGCTCGCCAAGGCGATTCAGATCAACCCCAATTTTTCGCAGGCCCATTACGATCTGGGGCGTCTCTACGAGACCCAGGACAAAGTCGCCGAGGCCGAGCAGGCCTTGAAGCGAGCCATTGAGCTGGCGCCTCGCTTCGAGGAGGCGCAGTTGGCCCTGGCCAAGCTCTACGCGCGCCGCCGCGCCGTCGATCAGGCCGTGCACATGTACCGCGATCTGCTGGCCCACAAGCCGGACCACCGGGACGCGCTCTACGGACTTGGCTATCTCTACGACGGCCAAGGCAAGGCGGCTCAAGCTCGCGAGGTGCTGGAGCGGCTCACCAAGGCCTATCCCCGCCATGCGGACGGCTGGTATTTGCTGGGGCGGATCGCGGAGAAGGACAATCGGCTTGCGGATGCGACGTCCTGCTACCGCCTGGCCATTGCGGCCAAACCGGATCTGGTCGATGCGCATTACAACCTGGGCTTCATTTACCGGAGCGGGGGCAAGCAGGACGAAGCCGCTCAGCAGTTCAAGGAAGTCATCCGGCTGAAGCCGGAATATGCCGAGGCTCACATGAACCTGGGGGTCGTCTACACCGGCCTCGGCAAGTTGGAGGAGGCGGAGCGGGAGTATGAGGCCGCGCTGGCGTTGAAGCCGGCCTTGCTGGAGGCGCAGTACAATCTGGGCGTGTTCTATGAATTGCATCAGAAAGATCTGGGCAAGGCGTTGGCCCACTACCGCAAATACCTGGAGCTGGGCGGGAAGGATGAGCGGGTGGAGCGGATCGTGCGCCAGGTTGCGCAGTAAGGCGCGCGAAGGGAACTCCCGCATCGAGGCGGCGGGAGACGAAAGGAGTTGGCGGATGAAGCGTTGTGAAAAGAGTCGGGGCCTGCGAGCGCCGGCGGTCTTTGCGGCCCTAACGATCATGGTCGCGTGTGGGTGGGGTCTGTCCACGGGACAGGCGGCGACGGCCGGACTCAAGGGGAAATTTATAGAGTTGAAAGAACCGTCCACGCATGTCAGCGGCAAGGTCAAGCTGACGGAGTTCGCGGATTTCTATTGCCCGCATTGTCACCGCTTCGAGCAGGAATCCATCCCGCTCTTGAAAACGGAATTCGGGGATCGAATCGAGGTGACGATGGTCGGGTTCCCCGTGATGCCGGGCAAGTTGCCGACCGCGTTTGAGATGTACGAGCAGGCCAAGGCGATGGGAAAAGGCGACGACATGCGGCGGGTGCTGTTTCGCGCGATCCACAAGGACCGGGTGCAAATCTTCGACAAGTTGATGCGCGAGTCGTACATCAAGGAAATGGGGTTGGACGTGGCCGCGTTCGAGGCCGGGTTGGCCGGCGGTAATCCGGTGAAGGCGCTGGAGGCCGGCAAGGCCTGGGGCCTGCGCGTGAACGTGCAGCAGACGCCGACCGTGCTGCTGGACGGCAACATCAAGGTGGAAGCGATCGATCAGGAGAATCTCAAGACCATCATCCACAGCATTCTGGCCGCCGATGGCAAGAAGTAGGATGCCCAGGTTGTGAGAACCAGCGCCGTCCACGCCGTTGCCGTCTCGCTGGCGCTGGTCGCGGGATTTTGTCTTGGACAGGCCGGCGCCACAGAACGACTGCCGCAGAATCCGCCCCCCGTTCCCGCCGACTTGCAAGCCCAGGTGAAGGGCACCGCTGCCAAAGTCATCCCTGCCGTCGTGAACATCGCCACCACGATGCTCGTGCGTGACCAGGCGTTCAGCGACGAAGGCCTGCCGTTCGGCCTCTTTCCGGAGTCGCAGCCGCATCGGCAAGTCGGCCAGGGGTCCGGGGTCATCGTCTCGTCGGACGGGTACATCATCACCAACAACCATGTCATCGCCGATGCCGTGGCGGTG
>JACQCB010000078.1 GCA_016201805.1 Nitrospirota bacterium
CCCATTCGGTGCGGATCGAGTTGTTCGGCGACCAGGTGGATGCGATTCATGAAATCGATCCGCTGACGGGGAAGTCGCTGCACCGGCTGCCCAAGGTGCCGATCTACCCGAACACGCACTACCTGATCGCGCCCAACCGCTACGAGCGGGCGTTGAACGGGATCGAGGAGGAACTCAACGAACGGATTGCCTCGTTCAAGGCCCAGAACCAATTGCTGGAGGCCCAGCGCATCGAGCAGCGCACGCACTTCGACCTGGAGATGATCCGGGCGATGGGCTATTGCCACGGCATCGAGAACTATTCCCGCCATCTGAGCGGGCGGGCGCCGGGGGAACCGCCGCCGACGCTGCTGGATTATTTTCCCAAGGACTTTTTAATGATCATCGACGAGTCCCACGCGGCGATCCCGCAGGTTCAGGGGATGTACGAGGGGGACCGGTCGCGGAAGAAGAGCCTGGTGGACTACGGCTTCCGCCTCCCCTCGGCTTTTGACAACCGGCCGCTGACCTTCAAGGAGTTCGAGCGGATCATCGGCCAGGCCGTCTATGTGTCGGCAACGCCGGGGCCTTACGAGTTGGACCATGCGGGCCCGGCGCGGGTGGAGCAGATCATCCGGCCAACCGGCCTGATGGACCCGGTGACCGAGGTGCGGCCGGCCAAGGGGCAGGTGGACGACCTGCTGGGGGAAGTCCGCAAGGAAGTTGCCCGCAACAATCGGGTGCTGGTGACGACGCTGACCAAGCGCATGGCTGAGGACTTGACCGAGTACTATCACGACCTGGGCGTGAAGGTCCGCTACCTCCACTCCGACATCAAGACGCTGGAGCGGGCCGAGATCGTGCGCGATCTGCGGCGCGGCGTCTTCGACGTGCTGGTCGGGATCAATCTGTTGCGGGAGGGACTGGACATTCCCGAAGTGAGCCTCGTGGCGATCCTGGATGCCGACAAGGAAGGGTATCTGCGGTCGCATCGATCGCTGATCCAAACGTCCGGCCGCGCGGCCCGCCACAGCGAAGGCCGCGCGGTCTTCTACGGGGATCGGGTCACGGAGTCCATGCGCCTGGCGATCGATGAGACGACCCGGCGGCGCCGCATCCAGGCTGCGTACAACCAGACTCACGGCATTACGCCAGAAAGTGTGAAGAAGAGTATTCCGGATCTCGAGTACCGGATGGCCGAGCTGGACTATGTCCAATTGGACCTGGTGGCGGAGCCGGAGGCGGCCTATGCCGGTGCCGACGCGGTCGACAAGCTGATCCAGAAATTGGAAGGGGAGATGAAGACGGCCGCCAAGGAACTGGCCTTTGAGCGGGCGGCCGAATTGCGGGACCGGATTCGCGCGTTGCGGCTCAGAGAACTGGAAGTTAAGTCTTCGAGTGCGGGGTAGGATGCTCAAAAAGGCCAGCCAACGAGGCCACAGCGAAGCGAGATCCCGAGGCGTACTTAGTAGGTACGTTGAGGGGTTGAGCGAGCGAGAACAAAGTTGGGGGTCTTTCCCAGCATCCTAGGCTTGCTTGTAGAGATAGATGCCGAGGAAGATGCCTAGAAAGCTCAGGAGGTTCATCTTCAGGACGAAGCCGACGGTGAATTTCAGCAGGATCAAGTCGACGGTCAGCGGCGGGTGAATGCCCGGTGAAATGGCAGTGGAAAAAAACCCTTGAATCATGCCGCCGGGAGCCATGACTCGCAGGATCTCGCCCAGGATTCCGCCGAGCAGTCCTCCTACCATGATGAACATGAGCAGGACCCAGGGGGATTTTTTCATGCCGGAGCCTCCTGCTTCGAAACCTAGGGTAAACTGCTGCGTACCATAGCGAAGGTGTCGTGTGAAGTCAAGGAAATCCACCGTTTCAGCAGTTCTTGGGCGCCGATTCGCCTGCGCGTAACGAGCGGGGCGATCCGCGCCGGGAGAAGCGATACCCCCCTCCGCAACCATTGACTTTTCACCCTCCCTCCGGTAGACTGCCCGATGCTCTTTTTGCATATTTTTCTAGGAAGTAGAAGCGTTTTGCCATGTTTCAAGCTCTAAGCCAAAAGTTCGAAAAGATCCTGAAAAACCTCCGCGGTCACGGGGTGCTGACCGAGCAGAACATCGCGGAGGCGTTGAAAGAGGTTCGCCTGGCCCTGCTGGAGGCGGACGTCAACTTCAAGATCGTCAAGGACTTCGTCGATCGCGTGCGTGAGAAAGCCGTCGGGCAGGAGGTGTTGCAGAGCCTGACGCCGGGCCATCAGGTCGTCAAGGTGGTCTGGGAAGAACTCCGCGAGCTCATGGGCCATGAGCAGGTCGGGCTTGGGTTGTCCTCTGCCCCGCCCACCGTGATCATGATGGTCGGCCTGCAGGGCGCGGGCAAGACCACCACGTGCGGCAAGCTGGCGAGGCTGTTCAAGCAGCAAGGCAGGCGGGTGTTGTTGGTGGCGGCCGATCCGCGCCGTCCCGCAGCCGGGGATCAGTTGGCCAGTCTCGGCGCGACGCTCGACGTGCCGGTGCATCGGGCGGATCGACTCGACGCTTCCTCCACGGACGTGGTGCGGATTTGCCTGGATGGGGCCGAACGTGGTCGCGACCAGGGCTATGACGTGGTGATTTTGGACACGGGCGGCCGCTTGCACGTCGACGACGCCTTGATGGGCGAACTGGTGGAGGTGAAGCGGGCCGTCGGACCGCAAGAAGTGCTGCTGGTGGCCGATGCGATGACGGGCCAGGACGCCGTGACCATGGCGGAGCGGTTCGATCAGCGCGTGGGCTTGACCGGCGTGATCTTGACGAAGGTGGAAGGCGACGCGCGCGGCGGCGCCGTGCTGTCCATCCGGGCGGCCACCGGCAAGCCGGTCAAGTTCCTGGGTGTCGGGGAAAAGCTCGACGCGCTGGAAGTGTTTCATCCGGACCGCATGGCCTCCCGCATTCTTGGGATGGGCGATGTCCTGTCGCTGATCGAAAAGGCGCAGGAAGCCTATTCACAGGAGCAGGCCGACGCGATCCAGAAGACGGTCACGTCCAAGACGCTCACGCTGGAGGATTTCCGCGATCAGATCGGCCAGGTGAGCCGGATGGGTTCCATGGATCAGATCCTCGGCATGTTGCCTGGCGGACAGCGGTTGAAAGAGATGGCGGCCGGGGGCATGCCTGAGAAAGAGATCAAGCGCGTGGTGGCCATGATCGATTCGATGACGCCCCGCGAACGGCGTGACCACACGGTCATCAACGGCAGCCGCAAGAAGCGGATCGCCAAGGGAAGCGGCACGGACGTGCAGGACGTCAACCGGTTGATCAAGCAGTACCTGGCCACAAAGAAAATGATGAAGGCCCTGACGGCCGGGGGCGGGCGACGTCAACTGGCCCAGGCGCTGCGGTCGTTCTGATGAGAGCCGGGAGCTGTCAGCTTTCAGTGGTCAGCTTAGTAAGGAAGGCAGAAGAAGAAGGAAATCGTCGGTCGGGCTGATAGCTGAAGGCTGATGGCCGACAGCGTCTTAACTTTAAGGAGGAAGAAGTGGCAGTTCATTTACGACTCACGCGAGCAGGCCGGCACAAACTTCCCTTTTACCGGGTGGTGGCTGCGGATTCACGCAAGCCGAGGGACGGGCGGTATCTGGAGGTGCTGGGCACCTACGATTCGCTGAAGAACCCGCCGGTCGCCAAGCTCAAGGAAGAGCGGGTGCTGGACTGGTTGAAGAAGGGCGCCCAGCCGTCGGTGACGGTGCGGACCGTTCTTCGCCGTGCCGGTCTGTGGAAGCAGTTCGAGGAGTCACGGAAAGCCGCCAAGGCTTCCTGACGCGACCCATGAGCCATCCGGTTGCGCCGGTTGCGTCATCCGCCGAGCAGTCCGAGCTGATCGCGATCGGCCGGATCGTCAAGCCCTTCGGCATCAAGGGGGCCGTGCGCGTCCTGTCGCTCAGCTCCGTGCCGGGGCGGTTTCGAGGGTTGACGAAGGTGACGCTGGTGGCGCCGTCGGGCCGATCGGTGACGACGACCGTCACGCAGGTGCGTGAAGATCGGGACTCATACGTGGTGGCGTTCGAAGCCCTCACCAACCCGGACGAGGCGGTGGCATTTCGCGGCGGGCTCATCAAGATTCCACGCGAGCAGGCGCCTCCCTTGCCGGAGGGGCAGTATTACGAGTTCGACCTGATCGGGATGACCGTCGCGGATGAAACCGGTCGCCGGTTGGGGACGTTGGAGGAGATTCTGGAAACCAGCAGCAACCATGTGTTCGTGGTCCGGGGCGAGGGGCGGGAGGTGCTGATCCCCGCGACCCGCGGCGTGGTGGCCTCGGTGGATGTGGCGGCCAGGGCCATGACGGTGCGGCTCGTCGAGGGCTTGTTGGACGCGCAAGCGGGGGATCGCCATGCGGTGTGACATCCTCACGCTGTTCCCGGACATGGTTCGGCCGGTGTTGGGGCAGAGCATGCTCAAGCGGGCCCAGGAGAAGGGCCTGCTGGAAGTCCGGGTCCGCAACTTGCGGGACTACACGTTGGATAAGCATCAGGTGGCGGATGACGCGCCGTACGGGGGTGGGGCCGGGATGGTCATGAAGGCGGAGCCGATCTTCCGGGCGGTCGACGCGTTGCGAGCGGAGCATGGGACGGAGCTTCGTCTGCTGATGCCGTCGCCGCAGGGCCGTCCCTTGACCCAACGGTTTGCCGAGGAACTGCGGGACGAGCCGCGCCCCCTCGTGTTTTTGTGCGGGCACTATGAGGGGATCGACGAACGGGTCCGGCTTGTCCTGCAGCCGGAGGAAGTCTCGATCGGGGACTACGTGTTGACGGGTGGGGAGCTGCCCGCCCTCGTTCTGATCGATGCGGCGGTGCGGCTGATCCCGGGCGTGTTGGGAGACCCGGAGTCGGCGCTGGCCGAATCGTTCACGGACTCGCTGTTGGATTTTCCCCAGTACACGCGTCCCTCCGATGTCCAGGGGTGGGCGGTGCCGGAGGTCCTGCTGTCGGGCAACCATGAGGCGGTCCGGCGCTGGCGTCGGAAGGAGGCGCTGCGCAACACGTTCCTCAAGCGGCCCGATTTGCTGCGGGATCGGGTGCTGAACGACGAGGATCGGCGGTTGTTGGATGAGATTCTGCATGAACGTACGAATGTCTGTGAAGCCAGGGGAGGAGGGAGATTGTCATGAATCGGTTGGAACGTATCCAGCAATCGTTGACGAAGAAAACCATTCCGGCATTCGAGATCGGGGATACGGTTCGCGTCCACGTGAAGGTGGTGGAAGGCGAAAAGGAACGTATCCAGGTGTTCGAAGGGACGGTGATCAGCCGCAAGGGCGGGCGCAACAGTGAAACCTTTACGGTCCGGAAAATTTCCTACGGCGTCGGCGTCGAGCGTATTTTTCCGGTCCACTCGCCGATCGTGACCCGTGTCGATGTGGTCCGTCAGGGCAAGGTGCGGCGCGCCAAGCTCTACTACCTCCGGGACAAAAAGGGCAAGATGGCCAAAGTCGGGGAGCGGGAGTATTCCCCCGAGGCCAAGGCGCGGGGCGAGGCCGCCCGCGCAGCAGCCAAGTCGGCGGACGCGGCCGAAGCGGCGGAAGCCGCCGCGTCAAAAGAGGTCGCTCCGGCCGGCAAGGCCTGAGCCGTTTCTGCCCTGGCGCTCGGACCGCGACACTCGCGCCGCGGATGTGAGAGGGGCCTTGGTGGAGCCGACCGACTTCTTCGAGACGGAGGCCAGGCGGCGCGGGTATCGCCGGGTGGCGGGGCTGGACGAAGCCGGGCGCGGGCCCTTGGCCGGCCCTGTGGTGGCGGCGGCGGTCCTCTTGCCGCGCCGGTGCAAGCTGCCGGGGCTGAACGACTCCAAACAGGTGGCCGAGGCGGAGCGAGAACGGCTGTACGACGCAATCACCCGTCGGGCTGTCGGAGTCGGCATCGGACTCGCCAGCGCCTACGAAATCGACGCCTTCAATATTCTGGAGGCCACGCGTCTGGCTATGGGGCGGGCGATCCAGGCGCTGACTCTGCCGCCGGACTTTTTGCTCATCGATGCGGTGCTGCTGTCGTCGGTGCCTCTGCCGCAGCGCGCGATTATCAAGGGCGACGGGCTGTCGGTCTCCATTGCCGCCGCTTCGATCATGGCCAAAGTCACCCGGGATCGCCTCATGCTGGAGTATCACCGGCGCTATCCTCAATACCATTTTCACATCCACAAGGGCTATCCGACGCCCGAGCACCTTCGCTTGCTTGCCGAATACGGACCCTGTGAGATTCACCGCCGGAGTTTCCGCCCCGTTTGGCAGGCGCAGGGGCTGCATCGAGTGCCGGATCTGGCGCAGGGCATGGAATCGAAGGGAGCGGGGGCATGAGCCTCGCGCGGCGAGTCTTCGGCCTTGTGGCCGAGTCGGAAGCCGAACGGTATTTGCGCCGCAAGGGCTACCGGATTCTGGACCGGAACGTCCGGTCGCCGTCGGGCGAGCTGGACCTCGTGGCCCAGGCGGACGATGTGCTGGTGTTCGTCGAGGTGAAGGCGCGACGAACCGAAGCCTGCGGAGGCGCCTTGTACGCCGTGGATGCACGCAAACAGGCGCGGCTCATCCGGCTCGCGGCGCAGTACCTGGCGCAGCATCGTCTGCGGAATCGGACCTGCCGCTTTGACGTCGTGCTCTGCACGGGCGGAACGGACAAGCCGGAAACGATTCAGCACATCGAACATGCCTTTGAAGTGCCCGGCGAGGATCTGCG
>JACQCB010000073.1 GCA_016201805.1 Nitrospirota bacterium
CGATGTCAACGAAATGGGCTCCGTCATCCAGGTCGGCGACGGCATCGCCAAGATCTACGGACTGAACGGGGCGATGGCCGGCGAGATGCTCGAGTTTCCAGGCAACCTCTTCGGCATCGCGCTGAACCTCGAAGAAGACAACGTCGGCGCCGTGCTGATGGGCAGCGATGTCGGCATCAAGGAAGGCGATCCGGTCAAACGCACCGGCCGCATCGCGGAGATTCCCGTGGGCGAAGCCCTGGTGGGCCGCGTGGTCAACGCCATCGGTCAGCCGATCGATGGGAAGGGGCCGATCAAGTCCACGCAAACGTCCCGCATCGAAGTCGTCGCCCCAGGCGTGATCACCCGGCAGTCCGTCCGTGAACCGCTGCAGACCGGCATCAAGGCCATCGACGCGATGATTCCGATCGGTCGCGGCCAGCGCGAGTTGATCATCGGCGACCGGCAGACGGGCAAGACCGCCATCGCCGTGGACACGATCATCAACCAAAGGGGCCTCGGCGTCTTCTGTATCTACGTCGCCATCGGCCAAAAACGTTCCACCGTGGCACGCGTCGTCAAAACGCTCGAGGAAAGCCATGCGATGGAGTACAGCATGGTCGTGTCGGCCACAGCCAGCGATGCCGCGCCGATGCAGTTCCTGGCACCCTTCGCCGGCGCCGCCATCGGCGAATACTTCCGGGACAACGGGAAACATGCCCTCATCGTCTATGACGACCTCTCCAAGCACGCCGTGGCCTACCGCGAGCTGTCCTTGCTGCTCCGTCGGCCGCCGGGCCGTGAAGCCTATCCCGGCGACGTGTTCTACCTGCACTCGCGCCTCCTGGAGCGGGCCGCGAAGCTCAGCGAAAAACTCGGCGGCGGCAGCCTCACCGCGCTCCCGATCATCGAAACGCAAGCCGGGGACGTCTCGGCCTATATTCCGACCAACGTCATTTCGATCACCGACGGGCAGATCTATCTCGGCAGCGATCTCTTCTATTCCGGGATTCGCCCCGCGATCAACGTCGGCCTCTCGGTTTCGCGCGTCGGCGGCTCCGCGCAAATCAAGACCATGAAGCAGGTGGCCGGCACGTTGCGGTTGGACTTGGCCCAGTACCGCGAGATGGCGGCCTTCTCGCAATTCGGCAGCGAGCTCGACAAGGCCACTCAGATGCAGCTGGCGCGCGGCGTCCGCATGGTGGAGTTGCTCAAGCAGGGACAATACAAGCCCATGCCGGTGGCGGATCAAGTGTTGTCGATTTATGCCGGGGTCAACGGATTCCTCGACGATGTGCCGGTCGAGAAAGTGCGGCAGTTCGAAGAAGACCTGCTCCACTACGCCACGCAGCACCACCCGGAGCTCAGGAAAGAAATCGCCAGCATCGGCAAGATCGACGACAAGGTCGGCGGCCGCCTGAAAGAGATCATTACGGCGTTTAAGAAGTCGATGGGATACGGCGCCAAGTAGACAAGAGCTGATGGCTGATAGCCGATAGCAAGAAGCTAAGATATGCCGAGTTTGCAAAGTCTGCGCCGCAAGATCGCGGCGTTTAAAAACACGCAGAAGATCACCAAGGCCATGAAAATGGTGGCGGCGGCGAAGCTCAAGCGCTCGCAGGACCGCATCCTGGCGGCGCGCCCGTACGCCCTCAAGATGCGAGACGTGCTCGGCAACCTCAGCCAGCGCGTGAATCGAGCCTCGCACCCCTTGCTGCAGAAGCGCCAGGGGAAGAAAATCGAAGTGCTCGTCATCACGAGCGATCGCGGGCTCTGCGGTGGGTTCAACGGCAATATCGTGCGAAAGAGCGCGGAGTTTCTGCGGCAATGCGAGGCGCGCGGGGTCCAGGTCACCCTCAGCATCGTCGGACGCAAAGGCCGGGATTACTTCCGCCGCCGCCCCTGGCCCATCCGGCAGGAATGGACCGGCGTTTTCGACAAGCTCAGTTTCGAGCACGCCATCGACATCGGCGGCGACCTGACCGACCACTTCGCCAAGGGGACCTTCGACGAGCTCTACGTCGTCTACAACGAATTCAAGTCGGCCATCCAACAGCGCGTGATCGTGGAGAAGCTGTTCCCGGTGGACGTCGCCGCAGAGTTTGGATCGGCGCAAGCCGAAGGCACGACGGGCGGCAGTTATCTCTATGAGCCGGATGAAACCGAACTCTTGAATGAGCTGGTGCCGAAGCATTTCCAGATCCAGGCGTTTCGCATCCTCCTGGAATCGGGCGCGGCGGAGCACGGCGCGCGCATGGCCGCCATGGACGGCGCGACGAGGAACGCGGGGCAGCTGATCAAGAAAGTGACCCTCTACTACAACAAGACCAGACAGGCCGCGATTACCAAGGAACTGATGGATATCGTCGGCGGCGCGGAAGCGCTGAAATAATGCGGAAGTGTGAATGATGAACGCTGAAGTATCCGCTCCCCCACAATTCATCGTTCAGCATTCATCGTTCATCGTTCGCGACCAAAGGAGCGAAAAGTGAGCACAGGAAAAGTCATCCAAGTCATCGGACCCGTGGTGGACGCGGAGTTTCCTCCCGGCCAACTGCCGAACATCTACAACGCGCTGAAGGTCACACAGGAAGAAAACAAGGCCGCCGGCAGGCCGGCCGTCAGGATCACGCTCGAAGTGGCGCAACACCTCGGGGAAAACCGCGTCCGCGGCATCGCCATGTCCACGACCGACGGTCTGACCCGCGGGATGGATGTCCATGATACCGGAGCCCCGATCTCCATCCCGGTGGGCCGTGAGACCCTGGGCCGCCTGATGAACGTGCTCGGCGAACCGGTGGATGAAAAAGGCCCGATCAAGACCAAGAAGACCTATCCCATTCACCGGCCGGCTCCGAGACTCGAGGATCAAGACACCAAAACCGAAGTCCTCGAAACCGGCATCAAGGTGGTGGACCTGTTGGAGCCCTACTCCAAAGGCGGCAAGGTCGGCCTCTTCGGCGGCGCCGGCGTGGGCAAGACCGTCATCATCATGGAGCTGATCAACAACATCGCGCTCCACCACGGCGGCTTCTCCGTGTTCGCCGGCGTGGGCGAGCGGACGCGCGAGGGGAACGACCTCTGGCACGAGATGCAGGAGTCGAAGGTCATCGATCCCGAGGACTTCTCGAAATCCAAGGCCGCGCTCGTCTACGGCCAGATGAACGAGCCCCCCGGTGCGCGCCTCCGCGTGGGCTTGACCGGCCTCACGGTGGCCGAATACTTCCGCGATGAAGAGAACCAGGACGTGCTCCTCTTCGTGGACAATATCTTCCGCTTTACACAAGCCGGCTCGGAAGTGTCCGCGTTGCTCGGCCGCATGCCCTCCGCCGTGGGCTATCAGCCGAACCTGGCCACGGAGATGGGCGCGCTGCAAGAGCGCATCACCTCCACGAAGAAGGGGTCCATCACGTCGGTGCAGGCGATCTACGTGCCTGCCGACGACTTGACCGACCCGGCTCCGGCCACAGCCTTCGCCCACTTGGACGCAACGACCGTGCTGTCCCGCCAACTGGCCGAATTGGGCATTTATCCGGCGGTGGACCCGCTCGACTCCACCTCTCGCATTCTGGACCCGCAGATCATCGGCGAGGAACACTATAAGGTGGCACGCGGCGTCCAGTCGGTGCTGCAGCGGTATAAGGATCTGCAGGACATCATCGCGATTCTCGGCATGGACGAATTGTCCGAGGACGACAAGATGGCCGTCAACCGTGCCCGGAAGATTCAGCGGTTCCTCTCGCAGCCGTTCCACGTGGCCGAAGCCTTCACCGGTTCGCCCGGCAAGTACGTGAAGCTGAAGGACACGGTCCGCAGCTTCAAGGAAATCCTCGACGGCAAGTACGACCATCTGCCAGAACAGGCGTTCTACATGGTCGGCACGATCGAGGAAGTGATTGCGAAAGCAGAAAAGATGGGAGTGAAGGTTTAGCGGCTGCGAAGCGAGCGCCCTCCGTGCTCGCGCAACGCGCGGCCTCAGAAGGCCCTCGTTGGACGCACGCAATAGAGAGCGCACCGCTCCTCCGCTTTCGGAGAGGAAAGAGTAGAGGAAGATGGCAGAGAAATTGTTACTCGAGGTCGTGACACCGGACAAGCTGTTGCTCAGCAAAGAGGTGGACGAGGTCATTGCGCCGGGGGCCGAAGGAGAGTTCGGCGTCCTGCCGGGCCACTCGCATTTCCTTTCGACGCTGAAGATCGGCGAGCTTCGCTACCGCGTCGGCGACCAGACCAACCACATGGCGGTCCTCTGGGGCTTCGCCGAAGTCACACCGAAGAAGGTGACGATCCTGGCCGAAATCGCCGAGAAGGCCGAGGACATCGACGTGGACCGCGCCACCGCGAAAGTCGCCGAGATGGAGAAGCGGCTGGAAGTCGGCGGCCTCCCGTCCGAACTCAAAGAAGCCCAGATCAGCTTGGAGAAAGCCCGCCTCCGCAAGAAGATCGCCGAACGCGCCCGCCGGAAGTAACCTCCCGTTCCCAGCGTTCCTCCTGATACAGCCCGGCATCGGTTGTATCGCCCGCTGAATTATCCGAATCTTGACTCCCTGCTCCTTCTCTAGTATCGTATCGCATGGTTTCATTTTGGAACCATTTTGGTACTTTCAAGGAGAAGCTATGGCCACGCTCACGGTCAAGAATATTTCTGATCGGGTTGTCAAACGCCTGAAGGCTCGCGCGGTCCAGCACCATCGAAGCCTGAATTACGAAGTGATCGCCTGCCTGGAAGCGGTGGCTCAGGCGACGCCCGTCGATCCCGACTCATTCC
>JACQCB010000071.1 GCA_016201805.1 Nitrospirota bacterium
CTGGCCCACAAGGGCACCTTGTTTCTCGATGAAATCGGGGAGATTTCTCCCGTGGTCCAGGTCAAATTGCTCCGGGTGCTCCAGGAGCGGCAGTTCGAACGCGTCGGCGGCAACGAGACCGTGGAAGTGGATGTCCGGCTGGTCTGTGCGACGCAGAAGGATCTGAAGAAAGAGGCGCAGCAGGGACGGTTTCGGGAAGACCTCTATTATCGCTTGAACGTGGTGCCGGTGCGACTTCCGCCTCTGCGTGAGCGGAAGGAGGACGTGTTGTTGATCGGCGAGCATATGTTGCAGACCCGTTGCGGCAGGATGAACAAGGCGCTCAAAGGGTTCTCGCAATCGGCCCGGGAACTGCTGCTCCGCTACTCATTTCCGGGCAACGTCCGAGAACTGGAAAACGTGATTGAGCGGGCGGTGGCGCTGGGACGCGAGCATGATGTGGTGCAGCCCTGGGATTTGTGCGGCTTTCCCTCCTGCCCGTACCTCGGCGGCGCGCCGCAGGAGGCTTGCGGGTTTTGCGCCGAAGGTCTTACCGGGAGGCGAGACAAGCCCGCCGCGTTGGGGGCCCTCGCAGCGGCGCGGGAGCAGTTTGAACGGGACTATATCCTGGCCGTTCTTGAACAGGCGGAGGGGAGCAGGACGGAGGCGTCGAAGGTCTTGGGGTTGTCCCGCAAAGCCTTGTGGGAGAAATGCAAGCGCTACGGCATTGCGAAGGGCAAGCCGGGCGAAGAGGACGAGTAACCCGGCTTAGGCCGTTTCCGTCCCGCCTTCCCAGAGCTTGACGGTCCGATCCCAGGAGGCGCTGGCGAGGCGGAGGCCGTCCGGTGAAAAGGTCACGCCGCGCACCGCTCCCCTATGGGCCTTCAACGTTTTGAAGTTGCGGCCCGAGGCCAGGTCCCAGAGCTTGATGGTCTGGTCGTCGCTGGCGCTGGCGAGGACCTTGCCGTCGGGAGAGATCGCCAGCGAACGGACCCATGCGCCATGCCCTTTGAGCGTGCGAAGCTCGGTCGTCTGCGGCATTTCAAAGAGCTTGATCGTGGTGTCGCGACTGCCCGTGACGAGGAGTTTGCCGTCCGGCGTGAAGATCATGGCGCCGATCCAGAAATTCATTGGCTTCTGAAACCCGCCCTCGTCTTCGACGTAATACCCGCGATACTCCGTTGTGTCGTCGTCCTCGATGTCCAGCCAGTGCCCGTTGTGCAGGACCTTCTCTTCGCCGCTGGGGAGCACTTCCCAAATTTTGATCTTTCCGATGTCGGACCCGCTGGCCAGATGGATGCCGTCCGGTGAAAAGGCGACCACGGGGGACCAATGGTGATCGTATTGGTCTTTGCCGAGCAGCGTCATCAGCTCGGTCCCGGTTGTGATCTCCCAAATCTTGATGTCCTTGTTATGGCTGCCGCGGGCCAGCATGAGCCCGTCCGGGGACAGCGACAGGCAACACACGTTGTGGTCATACCGGCTGAACAGGAGCCTGGTGGGTTCGCCTGTTTTGGGGTTCCACAGTCTGATCGTCCGGTCCTCGCTCCCCGTGGCAAGGGTCTGGCCGTCCGGGGTGAAGACTGCCGAACGGATGTCGTGCGTGTGGCCGCGCAAGGATCGGAGCAAGCGGCCGGTCTCGATGTCCCAGATGCGTACGAGCCGGTCCGCTCCGCCGCTGGCCAAGGTGAGCCCGTCCGGGGCGTAGGCGACGGTCCAGACACCCTGCGAGTGGCCCTGAAAGGTTTTGATTTCCCTGCCCCCCGCCTTCCAGTAGTCGAGCAAGTCGACGGCCGGACGTGCAGCCGTCTGTTCGGGGGCCAGTCCGGCCTGGCTCCCAGGGAAAGCCTGTGGGGTGAATGAGTCAGCCATCAATGAGGGTCTCCTTACGGGTTCTGTTCGACGACACGGCCCCAAACAGCCTCCGTCCGCAGCATTTGCAAATGCCGGGGAGGGGTGGCTATAATCACACGTTGCTGCATGTGAACCAGCGAATCATATGAGAAGCTTTGGAAGCAAGTCAAGCTGTCCCCTGGCCTCGAATGCCATGAGTTCCCTGCCGATGAGTGAGATGTCCAAGACAGTCTGATCGTTCATACGAACCAGCAGGAGAGACGCGTCCATGGAAATCAGGTTTCAGCCCGCCCTCCTTCAGGAAGTGATCGACTCGTTCGTCGAGAAAACGGAACGGGAGGGGGATCCCACCTATTATAAAGAGTTCCACGAACTGGCCGACCCGATCTACGAACGGTTCACGTTGGATGATCGCGAAGCCGAATTCAAGAAATTGTACCAGTATTTTTTCGGGACCTGGGGGTTCTCGGACATTATCCGGGACGCGTTCGAGGAGTTTCCGTCGCTCAAGGAGCGGGTCGGGATCGTTTTGATCAAGGGCGTTCTCAAGGAGGATCAAGAGGGCGTCGATATTCTTCGAAAGTGGGGATCGGTCGAACAGGACCTGGCCAAGCAGTTCGAAGATCAGGGGCTCAAGGGTGTTGGAATCAAGTTGATCCCGAGACGGTTCTACGATCCGGCCCTGACGCGCTATTGTCGCCACGAACTTATGCACATCTCCGACATGCTCGACCCGGTCTTTAATTACGATCCGGACACCAAAGTCGGGCAGAACCCAGGCGAAGAGACGCTGATCTTGCACCGTTATCGAGTGCTGTGGTGCCAGAACATCGATAGCCGGCTGATTCGGATCGGGAAGGAATCCATGTTGAGCCGGGAAGATCGGTTCAAGGAATTCCGCTCATGGTACCGGAAGATTCCGCCGGCGCAGTTGAAGTCGGTGTTCGAGGGCTTGTGGCAGTCGGAGATGTTGACACATGCGGAATTGATCGAGATGGCCTCGGATACCGTCCGTGTCATGGATCGGGCGCTGGATATCGAAGGTGGAGAGGTGCCGGACGTGCCCAGCAAGGTGATGCTGATGCCGGGCTTCCCGTGCCCGCTCTGCCGGTTTCCGACCTATTCCTGGGTCGAAGATCTCGAACAAAAGCTGGAGAAGCATGTGCTCGAGTTCATCAGGGAAAACCATCCCGGTTGGGACACGGAGTTCGGCGCCTGCGACCGCTGCGTCGAGGTCTACAAGTTGCGGGCGGATGGGGTCATGTAGGACGGGCCGGGAGTATGGCGACGGATCCACAATACGGGCGTCGGCATTTTCTGAAGGATTCGGTCCTGTCGTTGGCGAAGACGGCGCAGGAATTCGTCAAGCATCGCGATGCGCCATCGGAGTCTGCGGAAGCCCCGCCGAAGCGGCGTCACGACTGGCTCCGGCCTCCCGGCGCGGTTGCGGAGGAACAGTTCCTGGAGCGGTGCACGCGCTGCGGCGACTGCCTCAAAGCCTGTCCCTACGGGAGCATCAAGCCCGATCTTCAAACCGGCGCGCCGGTTATTTTCCCCGACGAGACGCCCTGCCAGCTCTGTGAGGATTTCCCCTGCATCGCGGTCTGTGGTACGGACGCGTTGCGTCCCCTTGCGGGCCGCGAAGAGGCGGCGATGGGGCTGGCCGTCGTGTCCCATCGAGACTGTACGGCCGGACAAGGCTGTCACGCCTGTGTGCCCCGCTGTCCGACCGAGGCGCTGTCCATGGATTTCGAGGCCTTCCATCTCCTGGTCGCAGAGGGCCAATGCGTGGGTTGTGGAATTTGCGAGCAGACCTGTAAGACGGTGAACGATAAAATTGCCATCAAAGTGACTCCCGCGCGGTTTCTTGCCTCAGGCGGGCCTTCCGCCGGGATTTAAGTGTCTGAAAATAACCGACTAAATGAGCTATTTCGAGCATGTTACGTTGTGAAATCATGGACTTGGCTAGAGGCCCAGTTCTGGCTTGACTTCCAATTTGGCATTGCCTATGATACGCACGCTTGCGCCAAAAGTGTCGAGGCCAAGGGACGCAGGGAAACGGGATTGAGCGATCCTGCCTCCTCTAGGGCTCGTACTTAGGAGGGTGGAATGAGCACGAAGGAAAGCCAGCGAAGCATGGTGGACCCTGTGACGATGATTCCTGGCACCGGCACCCTCAAGGATTCGCCGGCCGTTGAACGGGCGTTAGGACGCAGCAAGCTCTACCTGTTGATCTCGTGGAGCATGCTGTATCCGGAAGACGAAGAATTTTTAGACTATCTGCAAAGCGGGGAGTTCGTGGAAGACGGACGCTCCGCGGTCGAGAGCCTCGGTCGTGCGCTGGAAGGGATTGGCGGGGAACGGGCCAAGACCAAGTTGGCGGCGATCTCGAAGTCCTTGGATCAGATCGATGGATGGGTGGCCTCCGAATGCGCCAACTGGCAATTGGCCGACCTGCAGGCAGAACACCGGCGCGTGTTCAGTAACGTCATCACCCTGGATTGCCCACCGTACGAAACCCTCTTCGGTAACGACCACGTCTTCGGCCAAGCCCACGTCATGGGAGATATCGCCGGGTTCTACCGAGCCTTCGGCGTCGAACTCTCGCGGGATATACACGAGCGTATGGATCACCTGAGCGTGGAGCTGGAGTTCATGCATTTTCTCGCGTACAAGGAATCTTATGCGCGGTGTCATGACGGAGCCGAGAAGATTCAAATCGTCGTCGACGCCCAGAAGAAGTTCGTGAAAGAACACATCGGCCGATGGGTGCCGCTTTTTTCCAGGATGCTGGTCAAGAAGGCGGACTCGGGATTCTTCCGCCACATGGCGGAACTGTCCTCGGACTGGATGGATTTTGACGCGGCCCACTTGGGGGTCAACCCGCAGCCCTATTCAGAGGCCGACTACCGCCCCGCCACCTTCAATGCGCCGGAGGGGCAGACCTATGAATGTGGCGCGCAGGATCAGGGCAACGAGTTGAGCATCCTGTTGAACGAAGTGGGCGCACAGTCGTTTTTGGAAAAAGATAAAGACAAAGAAAAAGAGGAGTCCGGGCCGGTGGGCACGGCTTAATCAGTGCGCACTTCATTATCGGGTGCCAGCGAGTTCGTCAAGGGTATCGCAGAGCAGTATTTCAATCATTAATCGAGGGAGGGCATATTCATATGAGAGTGGTGCAGACACGCAACAAAAAGATGGTGTTTGGCATTCTTCTCTCTGCGCTCGTCGTGGGCTTGATGCTCACGGTGGGGCAGGTGCCGCTGGCCGTTAGCCAGCCGGTGACGATTCCGGTGAAAGCGATCAAGGGGGCGATTCCGATGGATGGGGCCAACCCCATCTGGGAAGGTGTGCCGGGGGTGGTCGTGCCGCTGAGCGGACAGACGATCACGACGCCGATGCACCCGAACTTCGCCGTGAAGTTCGTCTTCGTGAAGGCCGTGACGAATGGCAAGGAACTTGGTTTCCGGATTGACTGGTCCGATCAGACGAAGAACGATACGACGATCGGTCCCCAGGATTTCCGTGACCAGGCGGCCATCCAGTTCCCGGTGAACGCGTCGGGGGCGCCGCCGTTCCAGTGTATGGGACAGTCCGGCGGTACGGTCAACATCTGGCGCTGGAATGCGGAATGGCAGAAGGACCTCGGCAAGGACAGCGCCGGGCTGTGGGACGTGGACGACCAGTATCCCGGCATCTTCTGGGACTACTACTTTGAGGAGCCTGCCGGCGGCGTGACCTATCCTGACCGGATCGGTCGGAGCCTCGGGCCCTTCAATCCCGGTATCTGGTCGGGGAACATCATGTCTGATCCGACGTTGCGCGTGAGTTCCGTCGAGGATCTCAACGCCAACGGGTTCAGCACCTTGACCACTCAGGGGCATCAGGATGTGATCGGGAACGGGGTGTGGGAGCCGGCCGGATCGGTGAAGGGCGGCTGCTGCACGGGTCCGACGTGGCGCATCGTGGTGAAGCGGTCCTTGACTACCAGCGATCCAAACGATGTGCAGTTCAAGTCCGGCGCGACGGTTCCGGTGGCCTTTGCGGCCTGGGACGGATCGAACGTCGAGCGGAACGGCATGAAGGGCATCTCGACCTGGTTTACGCTGAAGTTGCCCTAAACAGTAACCCCCGTGGTGGGGGGAGTCGGTTGCCTGAGGCCATGCCTCAGGGGATGACATGAAAAAGCCCCGAGTCACATTTGCAGAGTGGCTCGGGGCTTTTTATTGACTGATGGACCCTCAGAATCCCTTGAAATATGAGCACTGTCGGCCGATGTTGGTGTTGCATTCGCACGAGAGGCGGGTGTATAAGAAACGACGGTAAGTGCGTGTTGGGTTCCCCTGCAACATCATCGCGTACTAAAGGTTTCTTGTGAAGATATCCTTGTTGTTTCCCCCTACCTGGCATCCTTCTCAGCCGTATCTGAGCCTGCCGTCGCTGACCGGATTTCTTGTGCAGGCCGGCGTGAAGAACGTCACGCAGCGCGACCTTGGGATCGAACTGCTCGATACGATCCTGACCCAAAAGTACGGGGAGGAGGTCTACGCGAGGCTCGTCGAGAAAATGAAGAAGCTCGAGCGGGAGCGAACGGGGGACACGGGGCCCAACAGCGCCGAACATTACGCGCGTTTAGTCGAATCGCTGGACCGGTTCCCGTACCTCATCGATCGCATCGAGCCGGCCAAGGAATCCCTGCGCGGGGAAGAGTTCTATGAGATCGAACGGTATCGTGAAAGTCTCTTTCTGATCGATAAGTGGCTGGAACTGGTATCGAGCATCTATTTTCCGACGCGCCTGACCGTCGTGGACAACCAGTTCAGCACCTATTCCATCTACTCGTCCAAGGACCTGATGAAAGCCATCGTGGACGAGGAGCAGAATCCCTACATCGCCCTGTTCCGTGATCGGTTCCTTCCCTCGATCCTGGCGGACCGGCCCGACCTCGTGGGGGTCTCGATCACGGCAACCTCCCAGATCATCCCCGGGCTCACGCTCTGCCGATTGATCAAACAGGCCGATCCGGAGGTGCACCTGACGATCGGGGGGAGCATCTTTACCCGGCTCGTGGACAACCTGCGTCGCTGCCCGTCCTTGTTCGAACTGACCGACGATTTTATCGTGTTTGAAGGAGAGACGGCTCTGCTCGAACTGGTCAATCAGCTGGACGGCAAGCGGGACTTCAGCAAGGTGCCGAACCTGATCCACCGGCAGAACGGCAAGATCACGGTCAACCAGCCGTTCTATTCGGAGAACATCGACGCCTTGCCCGCGCCGAACTACGACGGGTTTCCGCTCGGGCGGTATCTGGCTCCGAAGACCGTCTTGCCGGTCCAGTTTTCCCGTGGCTGCTATTACAAGGACTGCGCCTTCTGCGCCTTGACTCTCGACCATCAAAACTTCAGGCAGAAGGACCCCGGCAAGACGGTCGATGATCTGCAGATGCTCTCGAACAAGTATCAGACACCCTACTTTTTTTTCACCGACGAGTGCTTCGCCCTGTCTCCGACCAAGCGGATGTGCCAGCAACTACAGGACCGGAATCTGAATCTGCAATGGACCTGCGAGATGCGGTTCGAAAAGAATTTGTCTCGGGATTTGCTGACGCAGATGCGGGACGCCGGCTGCCTGAAAATCGTCTTCGGCCTGGAATCGTTCAACCAGCGGATGATGGACTTTATGAAGAAGGGCATTGCCCAGGCGAGCGTCCGTCGCATCACGGAGGACTGCCTTGATCTGGGCATCGCCATTCACTGCTACATCATCGCCGGGTTTCCGACTGAGACGGAGGAGGAAGCGCTGGAGACGATGAATTTCATCGTCGAGAACAAGCGGCTGCACTCGTCCTACGGGTTCTCCTGCCAGCCCTGTCTGTTTGACCTGGAAAAGGAAGCCCCCATCATGAGCGATCCCGGCAGCTACGGGATCCGGCGCATCATGCGGCCCGCTTCGGAAGATTTGAGCCTGGGGTTCTTCTACGAAGTTCAGGAAGGGATGACACCGGACCAGGCCGAGCGGGTCTACCAGCACATCTACGGGAAAATCAGCGAAGTGGTCTGCGAGTTGCCTTTCAATTATTCCATGGCGGACGGGCTGCTCTATATTGCCCGGGCCAAGGACCAGGCCAGACAGGTTCCCCAGCCAACCGGTTCCTGAGGCGTGCCGTCAGAAGCCCTTGTTTTTTCATCCTCATCAGCCAGAGGCTGGTTTCAGCAGGTTGACGCTGTCGGATGCTTCTGGCTATAATCCCCCGCATTGAAATCATGAGGAAAGGGGTGGTACAGGGCCATGGCACAGGAGGTACTGGAGAGAGGGAGGAGCGACGAGCAGGGGTTGCTGTTCGACTCCACGGTGAAGCTCCTGTTCTTGGCCGGATTCCTCGAGCTGGTCCTCTACCGGCTCGTGTCGCGGCTCGGCATGCACCTGAGCAAACTGGCCCAGCAGCACGAGTGGCTGCGCCTCACCTTCAAAGCCCTCTCTGCC
>JACQCB010000125.1 GCA_016201805.1 Nitrospirota bacterium
CCCGGTCTTCCTTCCCATAGGTCGCCCGATTGACCAGGTCCTGGTACTCGGGCGGCATGATATCGAACATCTCCGGCGCGATTTTTATCCGCTCTTTGCTCATGGAAGCCTCCTCTCAGAACTGCTGTCTGACGGTGGTCATAAAATGGACTCCCGCTGTCTTCGCGGTCAACTGCCGCGCCCGGCCATCGCCGCGCTCCGGATGCCGAGCGCGTTCTTGATCTCCGACACGATGATCTCCGGCGGCATCGTCATCCCGCCGCCGACGCGCGGACCACAGACTACGCGGTCGCTGTTCGGAATGCTGGCCTTGATCTCGCGCGCCATCCAGCCGACCACGTTGAACTCCGGCACGATGATGTGTTTGGCGTTCTTGGTGGCCTCGCGGATTTCCTGCCCGGGCCAGGGCCGCAGGGACTTGACCTTGACGAGCCCGACGCGGATGCCCTCGTCGGCCAGCAGGCGGATGGCTTCGCGGCCCTGCGATACGGCCGTGCCGGAGGACACGATGAGGACGTCGGCATCGACGTTTTCGGTCTCGATCAGCCCGTCGATCCAGGCGATCGTATGTTTGCGGGACCGCTCCACCGCCGCCCAGACTTCCTGCTGCCAAGAGGCGTGCGTGGCGTAGCTGATGTAATTGCTTTTCATCACGAAGGGGTCCCGCATCATGCGGACCGGAGGACATTCCATGTCCATGCAGGGGACCGGCGACCGGTAGGGGTCGTAGGGCGGCAAGCACATGTCCGCCGGGGTGAGGTTCACCATGTCTTTCGTGTGGGTGACGAAGAACCCGTCGCAGCACAGGGCCAGGGGCAGGTGCACGTCCGGCTCCTCCGAGACGATGTAGCCCTTGAGAATCCAGTCATAGAAGTCCTGCGCGGTCTCGGCGTGCCAGACCAGCATGCCGGTGTTGAGCAGGTAGGCAATCTCCAGCGTGTCCGGCTGAATGGAGAGCGGAGAGTTGATGCCGCGGCAGGTGACGATCATCTGGATCGGCAATCTGGCGCCCGACCACATCGGGAAGTTTTCCATGGCCCGCATGGTGCCGGGTCCGGCCGTGGTCGTGAACACGCGCGCGCCGCCGAACGCCGCACCGGCGCATTCGGACATGACGGCAAACTCGCTCTCGCCCCGGAAGTATTCTTTGACGTAGCCTTCGGCGAACAACTCGCCGATGAGTGCGGCGGCTTCGCTCTGCGGGGTGATCGGGTAGGCGATCATGACGTCCACGTTGGCGCGCCGGATCGCTTCCTTGATGACCTCGCTGCCGGTGTAAAATGATGGGGTGCGCGGCGCCTCGAACATCATGCGACGCGCGTCTGTGATGACCTGCCCTTTTTTATTGGTCGTCCCGATCACGGAGTTGGTGTCCATGGACCCGGCCTCCTTATGCGTAAGCCCCGCAGCGTGCCGCGGCGGCTGGGTGGTAACGAAGGAATTGCTCGGCGCTCAGTTTGAGGCCCCGCTTTTAGAGACCATTTGCGAGACCTTCACGGTGCCTTTGAGTTTGCGCAGCCATTCCGCCAGCTTCATGATCTTTTCCACGGAGGCGTCGCGGAACGAGAGCATGGCGTCCTCATGTCCCGCCTGCGCACACATCGCGATCGTGTAGCAGGACGTGCCGCCGCGGATGATCTTCAGGGAGAGGTTGGCTTGATGACAGTGGACGCCTACGAACATGCAGCAGTCGATCTTGTTGTGCCAGATGGTCAGGTTCGGGTGGTTGGGGTTGATTTCAACTTCAGGGTTGATCTTGGGGTACTTCGGCCGGTAGTCGGGCATCGGGATCAGCATGGCATGCTGCTGCGGGGTGACACATTCCTTGAGCGTTTCGTACAGGTGTCGGACCGCAGTGGCTTTTTTCGCCGCCTTTTCGTTCCATGCCCACAGGACCAGTGGCCCGGGGAAAATCGTGGGCACTTTGGCCATGAGGAACTGACGGGCCGCCTCTTCGTAGGCCTGCTCCTCGGGCACGATCACGCCGTTGATGTGTCCTTCCCCAGGATTCGGCAACCGAATCCCCATGGATGCCGCCGCTGGGGGCAGGAAATGTTCCGGGCCCGGAAGTACTTTGTATTGCGTCATGCTAGGCAACTCCTCGGTCGTAGACAGCGCATCTCTTAAGACAGCAGCATCCTTCGCGATGCCGTGGAACTTCAGTTACATTCACTTTATGCTCTTTTCCCTATCTTATGCAACTTCGCAGAAGGCCCACCGGCCTGAGATTATGGGCTATAAGAGGCCTTGCCCAGGTAGGCCTTTCGAACTAAGCTGCCGCCTTCGGTATTTATCAAGTCTCACGCCAACTTGAGCGAGTGGCATCATAGCTGTTGCGCGTTTTCGTTGTCAACGACGGGACGGGCAGGTTTGGGAGGGGTTGATCGCGTCAGGTTTTTATGGAAGGGGTCCATTCGAAGGCTACTGCAAGACCGTGCAAGCTTCTTCCAGGCCGAGCCCGCAGGCCTGTTCCAAATCGTCTTTTGCCTGCCTGCCCTGCAATAGGCGGCGGTACAACTGGCCCCGGCGCAAGAGAGCCTGCGCGTTGGATGGGTCCACCCGAATCACGCCGGTCAGGTCGCTTGCCGCTCGTTCCAGTTCACCCAGTTCGGTGTAGATCTGGCTCCGCAGCAGGTAGGCGTCCTTTTCCTGTGCCACCCAGCTTTGGGGGGCATCGGCCCGGAGCACCTTGTCCAGGGTGGACAGGGCTTGGCGCCACTGTTTGGCCGCGATCTGCTTCTTGGCCGTGGTGGTCGAGAGCGCGATCAGCCGCTGGCGCGCCACGTCGAACAGAGGGTCGAGACGCAGAAGCCGCTCGTAATCTCCGGCCGCCTCCCGCATTTTTTTTTGCCAGGTGAAGGCGTCGCCTCGCCCCAGCAAGGCCCAGGTGCTGGAAGGGTCAAGGGTCAGCGCCCGATCAAAGTCCGCGATCGCACGCTCGACATAGGGGCTGATTTGGCCTCTGGTGGCGCCGTTCGAGAATGTCAGGGAGACAATGCGCAGATACGTCTGGCCCCGGATGACGTAGGCGTTTGGGTAGAGATCGTCTGCAGCGATGGCGCGAGAGGCCAGGTCGATTTTTTCCGGGAGGCTATGGGATTTGATGGCGGCTTGTCCCAGATCGATGGCGGCGCGGCGAGTTTTCAGCGCCGAAGCCGGCTCGCGACGGGGGCCGGAGGCCTGAAGTTGCTCGCGCAGGCTCTCCAGCTGTGTCTTCAACTGGCTGTTTTCGGTTTGCAGTTGGCGATGATGGGCGGCCAATTGCTCATCCGACGTCAGGCGCTTCACCGCTTCCGCCAACATGTCCAGGTGCACGGTGGCTCTGATTTTGACGTAAAACGAGGGCCGGTCGCCGTCCAGGGCGCGTCGTTTTTCCAGGATGTCGGTTTCCGTGACGGCGGCGGTGATCGTTCGCACGCTCAACTGGTTCAGGTGAAGAGTGGCACTGCCGGCGTGGGTTTCGACATCGGTCGAAGACGCTTCAATGTAAACCCCGGCTTCCTCGACGGCTTTTCGTTTAGCCCGCAAGAGGGCGTTCTCCTCCGCTCCGGCCAGCGTGTCCGAATCGCCCATGACGTAGGAGGCATCCGCCACAATCACTTTTATGTTCTGTGCGTAAGCCGGGGCGAGAGAGCAAACGGCGGCGATCATCGCGCAGGGTATAAGAAAGCGTTTGCCCATAGCCGTGGGACTATTGCGGGCCGGTCTCTTTCGGAAAAACCTGCATGAAAGGGTGGACTTCAACTCGCGCAAAGACTCCTTGTAGAGTATAGGGGTCCTCTTTGGCAAAGGCTTCCGCCTCCTCAAGGGAATCGGCCTCGATGACAATGAGGCTGCCGGTTTTGTCCGTCAGGGGACCGGCCAGCACCACGCGTCCTTGCGCGTCCAGCGCTTCCATCCGAGCCAGGTGAGCCGGTCGGTGGACCTTGCGTTTTTCCGCGCCGTCCGGTCCGTCAAAGCCGAGTATCACAAATTTCATACGTGAGAAGGAACCTGCGACGGTGACGGTTTCATGCCGAGCAATCGCCGAAGCAGGGCTCGGCCGGCGCTACTCGTCTTCCTGCGTCAAGGGCTGCCGGTCGGCGTAGCCGCTGTGGACGTCGTGCCACCACTGGATTTCCGCTTCTCCCAGCTTCCAGCAGAGGTATACGAGCCGGCCGTTGAGTCGATGAGGAAAATCGCAGAGCCCCATGTCGAGATCCTTGACGAGTATCCCCATGTCCTGGATCGCTTGAAGATTTTCGCTGATTTGTTCAAGAGCATGGATGTAGTGCGGCGCCGCGAAGCTCCCTCCGCCGAACTGGGCCTTCGAACTGGCTTTTTTGATTTCGTCCTTGGTGCGGATCAAGACGGCTTTTGCCCGCTTGACCCCGGTCAGGTGTTCTTGAAGCTGGGGAATGAGGCGGTTAGCCTCGGCGAGGGTAAAAACCCGTTCGAGATTTTGCCCTTCTTCACGCTGTGCCATAGGTCTGAACTATTAGCATAAACTCGGCGGCCAGGCAATGCTCTTACAACGGCCGTTCCTCTTTCCCAGGCTGAAGGAGAGGCCGGTCCATTTTTGATGCGAATCGATGCAAAATAGCTATTGACAAAAATCCAGGAGGCCGATACTATGACGCTTGTAATCTAACTTGCCAATCGGTTTTGACGCGACCAATAGTGCCTTTCCACCTCAGTGTAGCTTCCCGGGGCAGATCTCGAATCAAGCCATACTTCGAGTCATAGCAGTCGGAGGAGTGAGTGGTACGTTCCGTTAGAGAACGTGCCGCCGGCTATCAACCAATTGGAGACCCAGGGCGCCAGCAGCTAGTCCTTCGCGGGCCAACCTCTTCGGGCTCGTCATCACCTTCGGCCGTGTACCCATGTTAAACGACGCGTTGTTCATCGTTCCAATAAGACTTCTGGGCTCTATTGCGGCCCATGGAGTCGGTAGGTTTTAATGTTGAGGGAGAATACCATGCATCTTGCCGAGTTGAAACAGAAGTCCATTGCTGATCTGAACGAGGTCGCGCGCGACCTGAAGATCGAGGGGGCGCCCAACCTGCGCAAGCAGGAGTTGATCTTCGCCATTCTCCAGGCCCAGACCGAGAAAAACGGGGTGGTGTTCGGAGAAGGCGTGCTGGAGACCCTGCCGGACGGCTTCGGATTCCTGCGGGCGCCGGATTCGAACTACTTGCCCGGCCCGGATGACATTTATATCTCCCCCTCGCAGATTCGCCGCTTCAATCTTCGAACCGGGGACATTGTCTCCGGCCAGATCCGCCCCCCGAAGGAGAGCGAACGGTACTTCGCGCTCCTGAAGGTCGAGAAGGTCAATTACGAAGATCCCGAAGTGGCGCGGGACAAGATTCTCTTCGACAACCTGACCCCGTTGTATCCCGAAGAGCGGATCAACCTGGAGTTCGATCCTGAGGAACGCTGCACACGGGTGATGGATCTGATCACGCCGATCGGGAAGGGCCAACGCGGGTTGATCGTGGCGGCTCCGCGCACCGGCAAGACGATGTTGCTCCAGGCGATTGCCAGGGCAATCATCAAGAATCACCCCGAGGTCATGTTGATCGTGCTCTTGATCGACGAGCGACCGGAAGAGGTGACGGATTGGCAGCGGCAGGTGAAGGCGGAGGTGATCAGCTCCACGTTCGACGAGCCGGCGCAACGCCACGCCCAGGTGGCCGAAATGGTTTTGGAAAAGGCCAAGAGGCTGGTCGAACACAAGCGAGACGTGGTCATCCTGTTGGACAGCATCACCCGGCTTGCCCGCGCGTACAACACGATCGCGCCGCCCAGCGGGAAGGTCCTCTCCGGCGGGCTGGATTCCAATGCCCTGCAGCGCCCGAAGCGGTTTTTCGGCGCCGCCCGGAACATCGAACACGGCGGGAGCCTGACGATCATGGCCACGGCGCTGGTGGACACCGGCAGCCGCATGGACGACGTGATCTTCGAAGAGTTCAAGGGGACGGGCAACATGGAAGTGCATCTGGATCGCCGCCTGGCTGACAAGCGAGTCTTCCCGGCCATCGACATCAGCCAGTCCGGGACCCGTAAGGAAGAACTGCTGGTGGACCGGGACCGGTTGAACAAGATGTGGGTGCTCAGGAAGGTGCTGAGTCCGCTCGGGACCATGGAAGCGATGGAGTTTCTCAGCGACAAGATCGGGGGCACAAAAACAAACCAGGAATTCCTGCAGTCGATGAACCGGTAAGATCGATCCGGAGCGTCGCACGGCTGCGAGATCCGTGACGAAGGAGTCAGATATGAAGGAAGGCATTCATCCGGAGTACGTCGAGACCACCGTCAGTTGCGCCTGTGGGACGCGGTTTAAAACCCGCTCCACCGTCGGCGATCTCAAGGTTGACATTTGTTCGCGGTGCCATCCCTTTTTCACGGGCACGCAGAAGATTATGGACACCGAAGGGCGGGTGGAGCGATTCAAGAAAAAGTACACCAAGCAAAAGTAGGTCCGAACCGGAGCAGTGCAAGAAATCCTGCCTCGAGGAGGGGCGGGGTTTTTTGTTTTATGGGCCCGTGAGGGTCTCTGGCGGCGCGAAGGTTTCTGAAGGCGAACCTATGGCGGACACGCAGACGGTCGAAAGCGGAGCCGTGCCGTTCCTTGCCAAATGGGAGGGGGTGGCGCGGCGCTACGAGGAGCTGAACCAGCAGCTCATGGATGTCGCTGCCCTCGGTCAGCCGGGGCTTCTCCACAAGCTCAACAAGGAGCGCATGGAGATCGAGGAGCTGGCGCATCTGTTTGTCGAGCACCAGGCCTTGATGCGGCAGCTTAACGAGGCGTCGCAAATGCTCAAGGACCCCGGTGTGGAGGCCGAGATGCAACGTCTGGCGACCGACGAGGCGCATGCGCTGCAGGAGCGCCGGCAGGAGATTGAAGCGCGGGCCCTGGAGCTTCTGGTGCCCAAGGATCCCCGTGACGAAAAGAATACGCTCGTGGAAATTCGCGCCGGCACGGGAGGCGAGGAGGCCGCGCTTTTCGCCGGAGATCTGTTTCGGATGTATCTGAAGTATGCCGAACGGAAGAAGCTGCGTGTGGAGGTGGTGGAAACGAGCGAGACCGGGATCGGGGGCTACAAGGACGTGGTGATGCTGGTGGAGGGCAAGGGCGCCTACGGGCATTTCAAGCACGAGAGCGGCGTACATCGCGTGCAGCGCGTGCCGGCCACCGAAGCCAGCGGCCGAATCCATACCTCGACCGTGACGGTGGCGGTCATGCCTGAAGTGGACGAAGTCGAAGTGCAGATCGATCCCAAGGATCTTCGCATCGACACGTTCTGCTCCTCCGGCGCCGGAGGCCAGAGCGTCAACACGACTTACTCGGCGGTAAGGATTACGCACATTCCCACGGGGGTCGTGGTCTCCTGTCAGGATGAGCGGTCGCAGTTGAAGAACCGCATCAAGGCGATGCGTACGCTCCGAGCCCGCATCGTGGAGGCCGAACGGGCCAAGCAGGAGGCGGAAATCGCGCAGAGCCGCAAGTCTCAGGTCGGGACCGGCGAGCGGAGCGAAAAGGTCCGCACCTACAATTTTCCGCAAAATCGCGTTACGGACCACCGGATCGGACTGACCTTGCATCGCTTGGAACAAGTGCTGGCCGGAGATCTGGACGAGATTGTCGAGGGCTTGCGCGAGGCCAATGCCAAAGCCGCGTCGGAGTCATGATGGCGCTTGTTGCGCGACATATCTGGTCTGACCGGGGGGCGACGTTCGACGGGTTGCTTCGGACGGGTGAGGCGCTCCTGTCCGATGCCGGTATTCAGAATGCCCGGCATGAAGCGGTGTGGATCATGGAAGCGGCGTGTGCGACCACTCGCCTGGCTCTTCAACTGGACGGGCAACGCGCCGTGCGGCCGGAGGACCGAAGCCGCGTGATGACGCTCTTTGCGCGACGGGCTGCTCGCGAGCCCCTCCAATACATTCTTGGGACACAGGATTTTTGCGGCCTGGAGTTTGCCGTGGGGCCGGAGGTCCTGATTCCTCGACCCGAGACCGAGCGGCTGGTGGAGGCATTTGCCCGGCAGCGTTTGTCCACGCCGGCGCCGATCGTTGTTGACATCGGCACCGGGTCAGGGTGTATTGCGGTGACGCTGGCCCGTCTTCTCCCGGCAGCGGTGCTGTTTGCAACGGACCGATCGGCCGGTGCGCTTCGGATCGCCAGGCAGAATGCCGCGCGCCATGGGGTGGAAGGCCGTGTGACGTTTGTGCCCGGCGACCTTTTTGAGCCGCTTCGCGGGTTTGGGCTGGAAGGGCAAGTGGCGGGGATTGTCTCGAATCCCCCCTACATTCCTGATGGCGACCTGGCGGGGCTTCAACCGGAGGTGCAATCGTTCGAGCCCAGGCTGGCCCTCGTCGGCGGAGCCGATGGGCTGGCGATCGTTCGCCGGCTCGTTGCAGAGGCGCCGGAGTTTCTGGCGCCGAGCGGGATACTGATGCTGGAGATCGGTCAGGACCAGGCTGAAGACGTGGTTCGGATCGCCGCGATGCAAGGAGCCTATGGCCCTGCGACGACCATTCGTGACGCAGCAGGAATCGAACGGGTCGTGTGTTTGAAGCGGGCGTGAGTTGTCAGTTTTGGGTGTTGAGTTGTGAGTTGCAGATCGTGAATTTTCAAAGCTCAAAGCTCAAAACTCATAACTCATAACTCTCAGGAGAGTATGGATCGCATTGTTCTGACGGGGGGCAACAAGCTGGACGGGACGGTCCGGATCAGCGGCGCCAAGAACGCCGCCCTGCCGATCCTGGCCTCGGCCATCCTGGGCGGCGGGGAATGTCTTCTCAGCAATGTGCCCGGGGTGGTGGATGTGGTCACGATGGGCAAGCTCCTGGGAATTTTGGGGGCGTCGGTCAGAACCGAGGAAGGGCGAGTCGCCATCAGCGTCGATCGGATCCATTCCACCGAAGCGCCGTACGATCTCGTGCGCACCATGCGGGCGTCCGTTTTGGTGCTGGGGCCGCTCGTCGCGCGATGGGGCGAGGCGATCGTGTCGTTGCCCGGAGGCTGTGCCATCGGCACGAGGCCCGTCAATCTGCACCTGGCCGGTCTGTCCAAGCTCGGCGCCGAGGTGGCGATCGAACACG
>JACQCB010000006.1 GCA_016201805.1 Nitrospirota bacterium
GCCATCGAACGGCTTCAGAGCGCCGGGGCGGTTCCGATTCTGATTGTCGGTCCAGCCGATGACGAGCGGCTCGCCGAAGTTTCCGAGGCCTGCGCTGTCTCCCCGCCGGTCTTTCAGAACCTTCCCTTGCTGTCCGTCGCAGGGCTACTGGCTCACGCGAGGCTTTTTCTCGGTCACGACTCAGGTCTGATGCACCTGGCTGCGGCGCTTCAGATCCCCACCATTGCGTTGTTCGGACCGACCGAGAGGCAGCGCTGGGCTCCGCGCGGCGGCCATGTCACGGTGCTGAGTGGAGCGCCCTGCTTGTGCCGGGGCCAGGGATGGCAGGCGGTGCAACTCTGTCGCGACAAGCCCTGTTTGCAAGTTCCACCGGAGGCTTTAGTGGAAACCTGCCTACAGGCACTTCAGCAGCACGGATCTCCGATATAGAAACCTTCAGGAGTCGGCCCCGCTCCTTGTCATGGGCGGGTGGTTGTGTTAGATTCCGAACCTGGCTTTTTTGCTAATAATTAGGCGAGTTGGGAGAGTGGAGTGTCCCGCGACATCGTTCAGGAAAAGGTCATCGATGCTTTGCAAGGCGCACTACAACAGGCCAAGCGAAAGGGACAGTTGAAGGTCGAATCGCTTCCTTCTGTCACCTTGGATCAGCCCAAACGTCCCGAATGGGGCGATCTGGCTTCCACGGTGGCCATGACCCTGGCGTCGTCCGAACAGCGGGCCCCTCATGACGTCGCCCAGATTATCCTGGATAACATCGTGCAGCGCGAGGCCATTTTCGATCGGGTTGAGATTGCCAGGCCGGGCTTTCTGAACATGACGGTCAAGCGGGATCTCTGGCTGCAAGTCCTGTCCGAGATCGAGGCCGAAGGGGAAGCCTATGGCCGGGCGGATGTCGGCAAGGGCCGGCGTGTGCTGGTGGAATATGTGAGCGCGAATCCAACCGGCCCGCTGCACGTCGGGCATGGACGGGGCGCAGCGGTGGGACAAGCGATCGCTCGGCTGTTGACGGCGGCGGGTTTCGATGTGGTGCAGGAATATTATGTGAACGACGCGGGGCGGCAGATGAAACTGCTGGGAGCGTCCGTCTATGCGCGGTATCTGGAGCAACACGGCCGCGCGGTGGCATTTCCTGAGGACGGCTATCGCGGCGACTATATCGCAACGGTGGCGGCCCACGTCCGGGATCGCGTGGGGACGGCGCTGCTCGATGCGCCGGCCGAACAGGCCGAGCAGCGGTGTCAGGAGTTGGCTCATGAGGAACTGCTGGGTTTGATCCGGCAGGACTTGCAGGCATTCGGCATCGAGTTCGACGCCTGGTTCAGCGAAGCGTCGCTGGTGTCCTCCGGGGCGGTTCGGCAGGTCCTGGATGATCTCAAGCAACGGGACCTCCTGTTTGAACAGGACGGCGCGCTCTGGTTCCGTTCTTCCGCCTTCGGCGACGAGAAAGACCGCGTGGTCCGCAAACAGGAAGGGGACTATACCTACCTGGCCGCGGACGTGGCCTATCATCGCGACAAGTTGATGCGCGGGTATGATCTTCTGGTCGACGTCTGGGGGGCGGACCACCACGGCTACATTCCGAGGATGGAGGCCGTGGTCCAGGCCTATGGCCATCCCAAGGACCACCTGCGGGTGGTCCTCGTCCAGATGGTCAATCTGATGCGAGGGGGGCAGAAGGTCGAGATGTCCAAGCGGGCGGGGGAGTTCATCACCCTGCGCGAGGTGGTCGATGAGGTGGGGGCGGACGCGGCGAAGTTCTTCTTTCTCATGCGGCGCTCGGACACGCATTTGGATTTCGATTTGGAATTGGCCAAACAGCGGTCCGCCGACAACCCCGTCTATTACGTCCAGTATGCCCATGCGAGGATTGCCAGTCTGTTCCGGGTTGCCGACGAACGAGGCATCGCCGTGCCGAAGCCGAGCGAAGTGGATTTGCGACTCTTGAAAGACCCGGACGAGTTCGGCTTGATCCGGAAGCTGTCGGCCTATCCCGCCGTCGTCCAGGCCAGTGCGGCAGCGCTGGAGCCGCACAGGCTCACGTTTTACCTCCAAGAATTGGCCGGTCTGCTCCATACCTTTTATTACAAGCATCGGATCATGCCGCCGGCAGCCGAGGCCGAGGTGACCGACACGGAAGGCTTCGTCAAGGAGCCCGGTGCGCTCTCCGTGAGGCAGCGTGAAGAGATCACGCCCGGTCTGACGGCGGCGCGGTTGGCGTTGATGCGAGAAGTGCAGCAGGTGCTTCGAAATGGGCTGACGATGCTCGGTCTTTCCGCGCCGGATCGGATGTAGTTCTCTGGGAGTGGATAACACGACTGTGCTGAGCTTTGCGGTACAAAAGACGGACCTGGATGGGCGGGCAAGGCGGGGAACGCTCACGACCGCCCACGGTGCGATCGAGACGCCGGCCTTCATGCCGGTCGGCTCCTTGGGCGCCGTCAAAGGGATCGATCCCGACGATCTGCAAGCGATGGGGTACGGGCTCATCCTGAACAACGCGTATCACCTCTATCTGCGGCCCGGGCATGAAGTGGTGGCTGAGTTGGGAGGGCTGCATGCGTTTACGGCTTGGCCCGGTGCGATCCTGACCGACAGCGGTGGATTTCAGGTCTTCAGTTTGGCCAAGCTCAGGACGGTCACCGACGACGGAGTCACGTTCCAATCGCACATTGACGGATCGTTGCACCACATCACGCCGGAGCGGGCGACGGAAATTCAAGAGGCGCTCGGGGCGGACATCATCATGACGTTCGACGAGTGCGTGGCTCTGCCGTCGTCGCGCGAGAAGGTCCTGGAGGCTCTGTTCCGAACGAGCCGCTGGGCCCGCCGATGCCAGGATGCCCGCCGCCGGTCTGACCAGGTCTTGTTCGGCATCGTGCAGGGCGGGCACGATGCCGATCTGCGGGTCCAGGCCGCGCGCGACATTGTTGCGATGGGCTTTGACGGCTATGCGGTGGGAGGCCTGTCCGTCGGGGAAGAGAAGGCCACGATGTACCGGATGCTGGACGTCACGGTGCCCGAGCTGCCCGCCGGCTCTCCCCGCTACCTGATGGGCGTCGGCATGCCGGAGGATCTGGTCGAGGGGGCCGCCAGAGGCATCGACTTGTTCGACTGTGTGGTGCCGAGCCGGCACGGACGGACCGGATGGCTCTTTACGTCGTTCGGGCGCGTGCTCATCAAGAATGCCCGCTACGCGCGTGAGGAAGGGCCGATCGACCCGGACTGCTCCTGTCCGGTATGTGCCCGCTACTCACGGGCGTACCTGCACCATCTTTTTTTGGTCAAGGAAATGTTGGGGGCGCGGCTCAATACGATACACAATCTCTATTACTATGCGGCCCTCATGCAGCGAATGAGGGCCGCGATCGAAGGCGGGTCCTTTGCGGCTTTCCGGCGGGAGTTTCATGCCAAGCGGGCCGGACAGTCACAGGCGACCCAGGAAGAGCGGCTTCACATCTATGGCGAGGACGGCACGGTGGCGGGAGCAGACAGAGGCCCGGCTTCGGCGGTCTCGGTGGAGGAACGGTTGTGATGGGTATGGCTTCAATCGCATGGGCCCAAGGCGGTCTCGGAGGGGGCGGCGCAGGCGGGACGTTGTTGTCCCTGGTGCCGTTCGTGCTGATCTTCGTCATCTTCTACTTTTTGCTGATCCTCCCCCAGCAAAAGCGGCAGAAGAAGCTCAAGGCCATGCTGGAGGCCTTGAAAAAGGGCGACAAGATCGTCACGTCTGGCGGCATCTGGGGGACCGTGACGAATCTGGGGAAGGAGACGGTGACGGTGCAGATTGCCGACAACGCCAAAATCAAAATCCAGCGCGAGTCCATCACGCGGCTCCGTAGCGACGACGAGGAATAGCGGGGGCTCGGACACCTGAACAGGGAAAAGTAGAGGTCAGGATGAAGAAGGTCGGTGGTCGGTTTGCATTGCTGGGCGCGGTCTTGATTCTGTCGGTGGCGTTTTTTCTCCCGTCCTCCCCGCAGCTCTACCGGTCGCTGCCGGGCTGGCTGAAAAATGTGCTTCCCACCAAGGGGATCACACTGGGGTTGGACCTCCAGGGGGGCATTCACCTGGTGCTGGAGGTGGAGGAGGAGCGCGCCGTCGAGATCGCCGTGGATCGGTCGGTCAACGCGATTCAGGATCTGCTCGTGGAGAAAAAGATCCCGGTCGAATCCGTCAAGCGGACCGGGTCGACGCAGGTCACGTTGGCGTTTCAACAGGGGGACTTGAGGGAACAGGTCCAGAAGGTGCTCGAAGATTTCCCCGCCTTTTTCGAGATCGAGCCGGCGCGCACTGCCAACAGTCTCGTCTATGAATTGCGCGAGGGGGAGATCAAGCGCATCAAGGACTCCGCCATCAACCAGGCCTTGGAAACGATCCGCAACCGGATCGATCAGTTCGGCGTGGCCGAGCCGTTGATCCAGCGGCAGGGCTTAAAGCAGATCGTCGTGCAATTGCCCGGCATCACGGAGCCGAAGCGGGCCAAGGATCTGATCAAGGAAACGGCCCTGCTGGAGTTCAAGCTGCTGGACGAATCCAGCAAGCTGGCGATGGAGTTGCCGCAACGTATCCCGAAGGGGAAAGAGGACGAGGTGCTTCGGCAGGTGCAAAGTCAGGTGCCGGAAGGCGACCAGATTCTCTTCGAGAAGGTGGTGGAGAAGGACAGCGGCCGCGAATTCCGCGTCCCGTTCCTGGTGAAAAAGCGCGTGATGCTGGCCGGCGACGTGTTGAGCGACGCCCGCGTCTCGATCGGGCAATTCAACGATCCCTACGTCTCGGTCACGTTCGACGCCAAAGGGGCCCGCGAGTTCGACCGGATCACCTCCGAGAACGTCAAGAAGCGCATGGCCATCGTGCTCGACAATACCGTCTACTCCGCCCCCGTCATCCAGGAACGCATCAGCGGCGGGCGCGCGCAGATCAGCGGGACCTTCACCATGCAGGAGGCCAACGATCTGGCGATCGTGCTGCGGGCCGGCGCATTGCCGGCGCCGCTGAAGATCATCCAGGACCTGACCGTCGGTCCCTCGCTGGGGCGGGATTCGATCGACAAGGGGATCCGGGCGACCCTCTTTGCCGGGGCTATCGTGGTGCTGTTCATGATGGTCTACTACCGCTTGTCCGGTGTGATCGCCGACTTTGCCTTGGCCCTGAACCTGATCTGCTTGATCGGGGCCTTGGCGGCGCTGAACGCGACCCTGACGCTGCCGGGCATCGCCGGCATCATTCTGACGATCGGTATGGGGGTGGACTCCAACGTGCTGATCTTCGAGCGTATCAGGGAGGAACTCAGGCAGGGAAAACCCGTACGGCTGGCGATTGACGGAGGGTATGACAAGGCGCTGCTGACGATCATCGACTCGCACGTCACCACGTTGATCACCGGCATGGCGCTGTTTCTCTTCGGGACGGGGCCGATCAAGGGGTTTGCGGTGACGTTGTGTCTCGGCATCGCCATCAATCTGTTCACGGCGCTGGTCGGCACGAAGGTGGTCTTCGATACGATCAACCAGCGCCGCAAAGTCGAGCAACTCAGCATCTAGAAAACGGCCCGGAGGCCGCCAACGCGGGGAGTTTGCATGTTCGAAATTCTGGGTAAAACCAACATTGATTTCATGGGCAAACGGAACATCGCCTTCGTCTTTTCCGGCGTCATGGTGCTGCTGGGCGTCCTGGCCGTGATCCAGATCAGCCGGGGGGCGGCCAACTTGGGGATCGATTTTGCCGGCGGCACGGCGGTGCAGCTGAAGTTCGATCATCCGATCCGCATTGACGCGGCGCGCAAGGCCCTCGAGTCGCACGGGCTGGCCAATGCGGAGCTCCAGGAGTTCGTGGACGAAAACAAGATTCTGATCAGAATCAAGACCGCCACCACGATCGAGGAAAAGGTGGCCGACCGGGTGGTCGCCGTCTTCAGCACGGAATTTCCCACCAACAAATTTGTGGTGAACTCCTCCACCGAGATCGGCCCGACCGTCGGGCACAAATTGCAGCAGGACGCGCTGATCGCCATCCTGGTGTCGTTTGTCGGCATCATCCTGTACATTGCCGCCCGTTTCGAGTTTCGATTCGGGGTGGCCGCCGCGATCGCGACGTTCCACGACGTGCTGGCGGTGCTGGGGGGCTTTTACATCCTGGACCGGGAAATCACGTTGTTGGTCGTGACGGCCCTGCTGACCCTTGCCGGGTACTCCATGACGGATACGGTGGTCGTCTTCGACCGTATCAGGGAAAACCTCCGTGTCAGGCGTCGCGACGATATCCAGACCGTGATCAACAACGGGATCAATCAAGTCTTGAGCCGTACGATCGTAACCAGCCTGACGGTGGTCCTGGTGCTCATCCCTCTGACCTTGGCCGGGGGCGAAGTCCTGCATGATTTTTCCCTGGCCCTGCTCTGCGGGGTCATCATCGGCACCTATTCCTCGATCTTTGTCGCCAGTCCGCTACTGCTGATCTGGCCCGGCGGTCCAGGCCGACTGCTCAAGCGGGCTTGATCGCCGAGCCGGCCGCCATGTTACCTATTCTTGACATTCACTGGAATTCCAATGAAAATGAGAACATAAAGCGGTCAGAATTGTTACCAGAATGAAACTCTGGAGCCGTTCCCATAGCCTCCAGCACAAGATCATCACGGCGATCGTGATGGTCGGTCTCCTGCCTCTGACGTTTTCCCTCATTCTCACGTATCTCGAAGAACGCCGGGCTCTTCGCGACGCCACCGGCGCCAACTTCAAGGAAATCGCCGTCGAAGCCTCGCGCAGGGTGGAAATGCAAATCACCCGGGGGATTAATGAAGCGCAGCAGCTTGCCAGCATGCCGTTTCTCCGAGCCGCCGTCACGGAGGCGAACCGCAGCTATACCGGGAAAGACGAGGCGGGCGTCCAGTCGATGATCAAGGACTGGCAACAGCGGTGGCGCGAGCGCGAACGGCACAACGAATTTCCGCTTTTCATCAATCGCATCGTCACC
>JACQCB010000007.1 GCA_016201805.1 Nitrospirota bacterium
AAAGACTGCCACGATTGCTATGACTACGCCCCTCTTCATGCCTTGTACCTCCTTCATGAGAATCAAGACCCCCGTATCAGCGTGCCCACAAAAAAACAAAAAGAAAAAGAAGAGGCAGAATTCCTACACCGAAGAAGCTCCATGCCACCCCCTTTCCCCTTATCTTCCACCATAATCTTTGCTCAGCCATTGATGTGCTAATAATAAGATCGAATAGGGTCCAATCGTACTCAAACCTCCCTACGTTGTCAAGAAAATATTTGGCGCACTCTTTGGCAATCAATACATGAAAAACACATTGCTTGCCAAAGGGTTACGATTTCTATGCAAAGCGAGTTAATTGAGGGAAGACTGGAACGCGGAAGGCGAAACCGGTCCAAGCGCTGCGACCGACAGATAGTTTAAATCAAGTATCTCACGGCTGAGTCGAAGAACTTGCTCGCTAGACACCCGGTCGATCTCGGTCAGCATCTCCTGAAGCGACTGGTGCCGCCCTTGGTACAGCTCATCCTTTGCCAGCTTGCTCATGCGACTGTGCGAGCTTTCCAAGCTCAGCATGAGGCTCCCCTTCATCTGATTCTTAGCCCGTTCGAGTTCCTGGCCGTCCATGCCGGAGACGCGAAGGCGCCGCATTTCTTTGCAGACTAAGTCCACCACCCGCGCCGCCTCGCGCGGCCTCGTGGCGGCGTAGACCGTCAAGGTCCCGCCATCCGAGAATGACGAGAGGTAGGAGTAAATGGAGTAGGCGAGCCCACGTTTTTCCCTGATTTCCTGGAACAGGCGCGAGCTGACGCTTCCGCCCAAGACGGCGTTCAAGGCGTGCGCCGCATAGCGATCCTTGTGGCCGAGCGCGATCCCTTTCAGTCCCAGGGACAAATGCGCCTGTTCGAGCGGCTTCCGTCGCACGACCACCCCTCCGCTCACGGCCGCCGGCCAGCGGTTCAACCGCGGCCTGTCCGAACCTTGTGCGGAGCCGAAGAATGTTTCCAGCCAGGAGGCTAACGGGCCCAGATCGAAGTTGCCGGCCACTGCGATCACCGTCTCCTGCGGATGGTAGTGGGTATTGACGTAGCGGAGAATGTCTGCGCGGCGCAATCCCTGAATCGTAGCCGCCTTGCCGAGGATCGGACGCCCCAGCGGATGGCGCTTCAGCATCTTGGCATGGTGCAGGTCCTGGACGAGATCTTCCGGATCATCCTGCACCATCCGAATTTCTTCCCGCACCACCTGCTTTTCCTTCTCCACCTCCTTGGCATCAAATCGTGAGTGATGCAGGAGATCGGAGAGCAGCGCCAGCGCCGGCTGCACATGCTGATCCAGCACCTTCACGTAGAAGGTGGTCGTCTCGCGGCCGGTGAAGGCGTTCAGCTCGCCGCCCAAGGCGTCGATCTCGCGCGAAATCTGGGTGGCGGATCGGGCCTTGGTGCCCTTGAAGAACATGTGTTCGATGAAATGGGAAAAGCCTTCTTCTCCCGACCCTTCATCGCGGGAGCCGACGTTCACCCAGACGCCGACCGTGACCGACTTCAAGGTCGGAATCCGCTCGGTCACGACCCGCAGGCCGTTCTTCAAGATCAGCTTGCGGTACACGCAGCAGTATCCTCTAGCAGGATGTTGAAAAAGTTCGCCAGCTTTGTTCTCGCGTCGCTTCGAGGCTCGACGTACCGCAAAGAGTACGCCTCGCCTCTTCGCTCGCTGCGGCCGCGCTGGACGGCATTTTTGACCATCCTGCGGGCCCTTTTAGATCGTCATCGACTCGCTGCACGCTCACGTTCCAAGGTCGAGAAAATAGTTTTTCAGCAGCCTGCTAGTCCGCGGCCGGCGCCTTGGCATCCGTCGGAGGCGCCATCGCCTCTTTGCGGCTGAGGCGAATCTTGCCCTGCTTGTCGATCTCCATCACCTTCACCATGATCTGGTCGCCTTCGGCCACTTCGTCGGAGACGGCCTTTACCCGATGATGCGCGAGTTGAGAGATGTGCACCAGCCCGTCCGTGCCGGGCAGGATCTCCACGAAGGCGCCAAAGTCCATGATCTTGCGGACGGTGCCAAGATAGATTCTGCCGACATCGACTTCCTCCGTCAGACTGTTGATCCTCTCGATCGCCTTCTTGGCGGACGCCTCGTCCGTCGCCGCGATGGAAATGTCTCCCGTGTCCTCCACGTTGATCTTCACACCGCAGTCGGCGATGATGCTGCGGATCATCTTGCCGCCCGGCCCGATCACATCGCGGATCTTATCCTGTTTGATCTTCAACGTGAAAATGCGCGGTGCGAATGGAGACAGGTTCGGCCGCGGCGCCGTCAGCGCGGTCGCCATCCGATCCAGAATATAGAGGCGGCCCTTCAGCGCCTGGTCCAGCGCCTGGCGCATCAACGCGGGCGTGATGCCGGCGATCTTGATGTCCATTTGCAGCGCCGTGACGCCGCGCTTGGTTCCCGTGACCTTGAAATCCATGTCGCCCAAGTGGTCTTCCAGGCCCAGGATGTCGGAGAGGATCATCACGCGATCCCCTTCCTTGATCAAGCCCATCGCGATCCCCGCGACCGGCTCTTTGATCGGGACTCCGGCATCCATCATGGCTAGCGTGCTGCCGCAGACCGTGGCCATCGAGGACGAACCGTTCGACTCCAGAATGTCGGACACCAGACGCAGCGTATACGGGAACTGCTCCTTGCTCGGAATGACCGGCTTCAGCGCCCGCTCCGCCAAGGCCCCATGTCCCACTTCCCGTCGTCCCGGGGAACGGAGAGGCCGGGCTTCCCCGACGCTGAACGGCGGAAAGTTGTAATGCAGCATGAAGGTCCGAAAATACTCCCCTTCCAAGGCATCGATGCGCTGCTCGTCCTCCCTCGTCCCCAACGTCACCACCGCCAGGCTCTGCGTTTCTCCCCGCGTAAAGAGCGCCGACCCGTGCGTGCGCGGCAGCACCCCCACCTCGCACGTGACGGTCCGGATGTCGGCCGGTCCTCGGCCGTCCGCCCTCGTGCCGCGCTCCAGGATCATGTTCCGAACCTCGGTATATTCCAACGAATGAAACACGAGCTTGACCTGCCGGCTCCGGTTGAGATCGTCCGTCTTCAGCTTCTCCACCGTCTCGCTTAGAACCTGATCCAGCTTCTCCTGCCGGGCCGTTTTATTGGGAATCAGAATGGCCTCCCGAATGGGTTGAGCCACCAGCCGGCGGACCTCCTCGGTCAACGCAGGCTCGATCTGCTCGGTCTTGACGACCCGCTTCGGCTTGCCCGCCTTCGCCTTCAACTCCAGAATCTTGGCCACGATCTTCTTGATCTCGGCATGGGCCAGTTCGATCGCCTCGATCATGACCGCTTCCGGCAACTCGTTGGCGCCGCCCTCCACCATCATCACCGCATCGGCCGTCCCGGCCACCACCAGTTGCAGGTCGCTCGTCTCAAGCACCTCGATGGGGGGATTGATCACGAACTGGCCGTTCACGCGGCCGATCTTCACCCCGGCCACCGGCCCGTCGAAGGGAACGTCCGAGAGGGTCAGGGCCGCCGAGGCGGCGATGATCCCGATCACGTCCGAAGACCCGGTCTGATCCGCCGACAGGACCGACGCAATCACCTGGGTCTCATAGTAGTAGCCCTCGGGGAACAAGGGCCGCATGGGACGGTCGATCAACCGGCTGGTCAGCACTTCCTTTTCCGACGGCCGGCCTTCGCGCTTGAAATACCCGCCGGGAATCTTGCCGGCCGCATAGGCCTTCTCTTGATAGTCCACGGTCAGAGG
>JACQCB010000074.1 GCA_016201805.1 Nitrospirota bacterium
AAATGGTGTCCGACCGGCCCGGCCGGAAGCCGGAAGCCGTGAAGGTCCGCTTTCCTGACCCGCAGGGGCTCAGGCTGAACCTGACGGTCCCGGTCGGAGACACCCAGCGAGAGGCGCACTTCCTCGATACGGGCGTGCCGCATTGCGTGTACCTCGTGGACGACCCGGACCAAATCGACATCGTGGGGATCGGCAGGCCGACCCGCTATCACGAGTTGTTTCAGCCGGCCGGCGCCAACGTGAACTTCATCAAGGTGCTGGACCCGCATCGCATCCGGATCAGGACCTACGAGCGGGGTGTGGAAGACGAAACCCTGGCCTGCGGAACCGGCTCGATCGCCTCGGCGCTGATCGCCAGCCTCGTGGGCAAGGTGGAGTCGCCGGTGACGCTGATTCCCCAGAGCGGGCTGGAACTGACAGTCTATTTTGCCGCGCAGGGGCAGACCTTCACCGATGTCTACTTGCAGGGCGATGCCAGGGCGGTGTATGAAGGTCGCATCCTTCCGGATGCCTGGAGATGAAACTGGGGCAATGGGCGAGGAGCTATAGGCTATGGGCATGCGGAGCCTCAGACCTATCGCCTATTGCCTCGCGCCCATAGCCCGAAGGAGTTGATATGTTTACCGGTTCATTGGTGGCCATCGTTACCCCGTTTCGCAACGGTCGGGTGGACGAGCGGGCGCTGGGCGACCTGATCGAGTTCCAGATCGTCAACGGGACCGACGGCATCGTGCCCTGCGGAACGACCGGCGAGTCCGCCACGCTCTCGCACGAAGAGCACGACCGCGTGGTGGCCGTCACCGTGGAGACGGTCCGGCGCCGGGTCCCGGTCATCGCCGGGACCGGCTCCAACAGCACCGATGAGGCCATTACGCTCACCAAACACGCCAAGCAGGCCGGGGCCGACGGCGCCCTGCTGATCACCCCCTATTACAACAAGCCGATGCAGGAAGGGCTGTTCCGCCACTACAAGGCCGTGGCGGAGTCGGTCGACCTGCCGATCGTCCTGTACAATATCCCGGGGCGAACCAGCGTGAACATGCTTCCCGCCACCGTGGCGCGATTGGCCGCGGTACGCAACATCGTGGCCATCAAGGAAGGGAGCGGGTCCCTGCAGCAGGTATCGGACCTCATCCAGGCTTGCGGGGATCGTCTCGCCGTGCTCTCCGGAGATGACGCGCTCACGCTGCCCATGATGGCGGTGGGGGCGAAGGGCGTGATCACCGTGACTGCCAACATCGCGCCGGCGGACATGGCCGCCCTGGTGGACGCCTTCGCGGCGGGGAAGCTGGCCGAAGCCCAACGCCTGCACTACAAACTCTCCCCTCTGTTCAACGCGCTCTTCTATGAAACCAATCCCATTCCGGTGAAGACCGCGCTGGCCATGATGGGAAAAATCGACGGCGAGCTTCGCCTGCCCCTGAGCCCGATGGCCGCCGAGACCCGCGAGAAACTGGGACACGCACTGAAAGACTACGGACTGATTTAGGGTGACGGGTGACACGTGACGAGTGACGTGCGAAACGAGAGCGGCTTTCGCCAAGCAAGGTTGCTCCTTACCCGTCACGCGTCACGCATCACGCGTCACGGAGTTTGGATATGATCAAAGTGATTGTGGCCGGCGCAGCCGGCCGCATGGGCGGACGGCTCGTCTGCCTATTGAAAGAATCGGCGGCGCTCACGCTGGCCGGCGCGGTCGAGAACAAGGGGCACATGTCCGTCGGGGACGATGCCGGCGAAGCCGCCGGATGCGGCCAGACCGGCGTGGTGATCCGGGACGACCTGGCCGCGGTCCTGGACCGGGGGGAGGTCGTCATCGATTTTTCCGCCCCTCCCGCCACGTTGGAGCATCTCCGTGTAGCGGCGCACCATCGACGCGCAATGGTGATCGGCACAACCGGCTTTTCCCCCTCGGAGCTGGCCGAGCTTCGCACGCTGGCCAAGTCCGTCCCCTGCGTGTTCTCGCCGAACATGAGCGTTGGCGTCAATCTGCTCCTCAAAGTCATTGCCGAAATGGCCAAGACCCTCGGCGAGGACTATGACATTGAGGTCATCGAGGCGCACCACCGGCTCAAGAAGGATGCGCCCAGCGGAACCGCCCTCAAGATGGCGGAGGTCCTCGCCAAAGCCACCGGACGGGATCTTGAACAGGTCGGGGTCTATGCGCGGAAGGGACTGATCGGGGAGCGGAAGAAGGGCGAGATCGGCATTCAGACGATCCGGGCCGGGGACATCGTCGGCGACCACACCGTGCTCTTCGGCGGGATGGGCGAGCGGATGGAGGTGACCCATCGGGCTCAGAGCCGTGACACCTTCGCGCGCGGCGCGCTCCGCGCGGCCCGTTGGGTCGTCAAACAGCCTCCCGGCCTCTACGATATGACGGACGTCCTAGGACTCCGGTAAGGCAGATTGTCAATCTAACAGGCCCGGACCGGCGGAACATCGACCATCCGCCGTCCGGGCCTTTGCTTTGGAGTGAGGACCGTAACCTAGACGAAGGCGATCCCTTTTCAGAAATCGCTGGGATTGGGGATGGATAGGTCAGCCCAGTTGTGCGGATGAATCAAGCGATGGAGGCAGGTCTTGCCCCTTGACGGTGCTGCCGCAGGCATGGCACTGCACCAGGGTCTGTCCCCTGTCGTAGCTGATGAGCCGATAGCACTGGGGGCAGCACAGGAGCGCCGTCATCGGAACACTTGCCACTCTATTGATCGTAGGTTTCATGCTTTCCTTCTGCATCCCATGGATCAGCCGCCCATTCTGCCTTCTACCGATCGCTCCTACGCCGGCAACCATCGCGTCCGGTCTGGGAGTAAGGCAATCCCTTCACCACCCTGTGGCGGGAGGGAAAGAAACGGTTGCCCGTTGGGTTCGAAAGGGCGGAATCAGTAGCGGGCTGTCAAGGGCCGCGGTTCGGGTTCCGCTGCTTTGCGCCGACCGCAATTCAGACAGGCGAACACCGCAATCGCGAGGCCGGCGTCCAAGTCCACCGCTCGTTCCAGCAACATGGCGCCACGGCACTTATCACAGGTTTTCATGTCTCTAACGCTACCATTCATCGGTCGAGATTTCCATCGGTCTGAAGTCCCCCATGGAGGAGAGCAAAGGACCCCTCACTTGGCAACCCCATGGGCCGTTTGGTCCAAGCCTGAGGCCTGGCAGAACCAGTCCGCTCGCATCCGATCCAGCCAGCCCATTCTTGACAGGGTGACGGGGCTCCCCTAGGATGGAGCCTCGGCTCTTGGAGACACCATGTATAGATTGTTGATCATTCTTGGGTTGCTGATTGTGTTGTATTTTCTCGTGCGGAGCGCGATCCGAGAACTCCGCGAGAAAAGGGGACAGGATCGGACAGTAACGGATAAAAACCTGATGGTCGAGGATCCGGTCTGTCACATGTACGTGCCCAGAGGGTCGGCCGTGACGGCCAGCGTCGAGGGACAGACCTATTACTTCTGCAGTCGGGACTGCGAGCAGATATTCCGGCAACAACGATCCAGCCGACAGCCCTAGCAACCAGAATAGCTGTAGGAACTCAGCTTCCCGTCCTTGCCGAACTTCAACGTGATCTGGCACTCGGTGGGGGAGGCCGTGATACTCAAGGGACTGGCATGCATCCCTGCGATGCGGAAATAGGTCCAGGTCTCCCCTCCGAAGAATCGGGAGGCTTTGCCGCTGGGTGCGCCCCAATTCTTCTCAAACCACGCCATGTCCTTGCCTTCGAAATCGGCCGCTTTCAAGGACGCATCGAGGTAGGGATTCCCGCCGCACCCGGCCAGCAGCAGAATAGCCAACAGCAAGCCCATCATCGGTTGTTGCGTTCGTCGCATCGTCGCGCATCCTCCTTCAATGTGTTTCGGCATCACGGAATTGTAGACGGGCTTCAGCGACCTGTCAAAGGGCGCGCCGGACGGACATCGTGGGAACGTGCCGGGATGGACTCGTTGCATTCAGCTTCAGATATTCCTAAAATGACCGATGTAGTTGGATAGTAGGTCCCTTAGGTCCGTGCACGAAAGGAAGCCGTCATGAAAATCTACCTCGATACCGCCAGTGTGAAAGAGATCCGCGAAGCAGCCAGCTTCGGCCTCATCGACGGCGTCACCACCAACCCCTCGCTGGTGGCGAAAGAGGGGCGCAGCTTCCGCGACATGTTGCTGGAGATCTGCGGTATCGTCGACGGCCCGATCAGCGCCGAGGTCGTCAGCATTGAAGCGGATGCCATGGTGAAAGAGGGACGTGAGCTGGCCAAGATCCACAAAAACATCGTGGTCAAGTGCCCCCTGATCCCGGAAGGCCTCAAGGCGACCAAGAAGCTGGCCGCCGAGGGCATCCGCGTGAACGTGACGCTCTGCTTCTCGCCGACCCAGGCGCTCCTGGCCGCGAAAGCCGGCGCGTGGTGCGTCTCCCCCTTCATCGGCCGGCTGGACGACATCAGCACCAACGGGATGGACCTGATCCGCCAGATCATCACGATCTACCGCAATTACGACTTCAAGACCCAGGTCCTCGTGGCCAGCGTGCGGCACCCGCAGCACGTGGTGGAAGCCGCCTTGGCCGGAGGGCACATCGCCACGATGCCGTTCACCGTATTCCAGCAGCTCTTCAAACATCCTTTGACCGACAGCGGCTTGAAGAAGTTTCTGGCTGACTGGGAAGCCAGTACAGCAAAGAAATAGCGTGCCGGTCAGCGCGCCGCCACCAGGGAACGAGCTTGTTTGAACACCGCATGGAACATCGGCCTGGTGAGCCGGCGGGTAAAGGTGTTCTGTTGGCTGGGGTGGTAGGATCCGAGGAGGGTCACGCCCCAGGGAAACCGGTAGCGCAGGCCGTGGCCGAAGCGGGGGACTGGGGATGGAACCGGATGCCCCAATTCCCGGCAAGCTTTCAGGTAGTGATCGAATGCGATCTTGCCCAGCGCGACCACGACGCA
>JACQCB010000079.1 GCA_016201805.1 Nitrospirota bacterium
GCCCTCCGCCCTCCCCGCCACCGTGCGATCCCGGTGCCAGGCCATCCGCTTCGTGCCGCCGGCCAGAACCCAGGTGGAAGCCGCGCTGATTACACAGCGGGAGATGCCTCCCGACGACGCCCGGTTTCTCGCCATCGCCACACAAGCCAGGATCGGCCAGGCCCTGAAGGCCGACGTGCCGACGCTCCGCGCGCAACAGGACGAATTCTGCCGCCTCACTTCTCCGGCGTCGCTTCAGTCCATTGCCACGCTCCTGACGACGGCCGAAGTCCTCCACAAATCGGATCGCGCGGCGGAGGCCCTGGAATGGATCGCGCAATGGGTCAGGGATTTGGTCCTGGTCGGCGTCGGCGCCGATCCCGACGCCCTGCTCAACCTGGAGCGGCTGGCCGATTTACAGCACGCGGCCCGCAGTCCCCAGCTTGGCAATCTCCTGGACTTGCTCACGGAGATCGAGACGATCCAGCGTTCCTCGGCGAGAAACCTGAACCTCCACATGGCGCTCGAAAATATCCTGCTCCGGCTGCGGGATGCAACGCTGATCGCGGGCTAAAAACAATGGGCTACAGGATTGTTTCCAGGTTCCAACGCTCCCGCCCATGACCTCTCGCCTATAGGCTATAGCCACATCCCACTATGACCTGCTATCTTTAGTCTGACATGCAACAGACCTTCTACATCACGACCCCCATCTACTACGTCAACGACGTGCCGCACATCGGACACGCCTACACGACCGTGGCCGCCGACGTACTGGCACGCTATCACCGGCTTCGCGGAGACGACGTGTTTTTTCTCACCGGCCTCGACGAGCATGGGCAGAAAGTCCAGCAGGCCGCGGCCAAGGCCGGCATCGATCCGCAGACCTACTGCGACGGCATGGTGCCACGATTTCGGAGTCTGTGGAACCGACTGGACATCTCGAACGACGCCTTCGTTCGCACCACCGACCTGAAGCACAAAGAATTCGTTCAGAAACAGCTTCAAGCACTATACGATAACGGGCTGATTTATCAGAAGGACTACACCGGCTGGTACTGCACCTTCGACGAACGTTTCTGGACCGAGAAGGATGTCGCCGCAGGCCTCTGCCCTGACTGCAAACGTCCCGTCGAGCAGCTCAGCGAGAGCAATTATTTTTTCCGGATGGGGCAGTATCAGGACCGGCTCATCAAACACATCCAAGACAATCCGCACTTCATCAGGCCCCTCTCGCGGAACAACGAAGTCCTAGGCTTCCTGCAGAAGCCTCTGGAAGACCTGTCCATTTCACGCCCGAAGTCTCGCCTCTCGTGGGGAATCGAACTCCCTTTTGATCCCGGCTACGTCACCTATGTCTGGTTCGACGCGCTGGTGAATTACATCTCAGCCCTGGAGTACTTGCCGCCCAAGCCATCGTTCGACCGGTACTGGCCGGCCAGTATTCATCTTGTCGGCAAGGACATTTTGACCACCCATGCCGTGTATTGGTCCACGATGCTCATGGCCCTGGGCATTGCACTGCCGACCACCATTTTTGCCCACGGCTGGTGGACGGTGAACGGCGAGAAAATGTCCAAGAGCCGCGGCAATGCCATCGATCCGAACAAGGTGGTCGATGAATTCGGCACCGACGCCCTCCGATACTTCCTGCTGCGCGAGGTGCCGTTTGGACAGGATGGAGATTTTTCCGTGCAGGCTTTGTCGCGACGGACTAACAGTGACTTGGCCAACGGCATCGGCAACCTCCTTAGCCGCACATTGACCATGATCGATCGCAATTGTGATGGCACTATCCCTGATGTGCCCCAGGGCTACCTTGAGAGAGAAAGTGAGAAATACCGCCTTCTCCTTCACGCAAAGGAACAACTTCTTACCTTGGGAAGGCATCTCGACGGATTCGTCGAGGGCTTTGAATTCAACGATCTACTTCTTCACATCACAAGCCGAGCCACAGATGTTGACATATTTATCGATGAACATGAGCCCTGGAGACTTGCAAAAGATCCGGACAAGCGATTGGAACTCAACGCCGTATTGTATACGGCAGCAGAATGTCTGCGCATTTTGAGCCTATACATCTACCCCGTCATGCCAAGTGCTGCAAAGAATATCACTGAGCAGTTGGGACTTGATGTCGATTTTAGTTCGCCGCTCTTGAGCCAAGAGATTACGTGGGGCGAACTACAAAGCGGAACAAAGATACGAAAAGGCAGCGCCCTTTTCCCCCGCGTTGAATCGAAACCACAAGGAGCCAAACCTGTGAGCGATGCACCGACTCCATCACAACCAACGACCGCTGCATCTACGCCGACGACGACAACCCCACAAATACCAGCCGCACCAGCAGCGGCCCAGCCCGCCGCTGCACCGGCACAGATCACCATCGACGAGTTCATGAAGATTCAGCTCAAGACCGCCACGGTCCTGAGCGCCGAGCGGGTGCCCAAGTCCGAGAAGCTGCTCAAGCTCCAGGTAGACCTGGGCAGCGAGCAGCGCCAGATCGTGGCGGGCATCGGCAAGAAGTACGAGCCGGAACAACTGATCGGTAAGAAGATCGTGATCGTCGCCAATCTCAAGCCGGCCAAGCTGATGGGCATCGAATCCCAAGGCATGGTCCTGGCGGCCGGCGACAAGGACGTGGGCTGGCTGGTGACGGTGCTGGAAGAAATCGATCCCGGAACCAAGGTCAAGTAATTCACAAGGTGCCGCATCGTGAATGCACTGACGAAGTTACTCGCAGGCTGTGCCGTTGTCTCCCTCTTTCTGCCCTTCTTCGCGTGGGCTGCCGATGAGCCTTCGCCCTTTCTCGTTGAACCGCCTCCGGTCCCCGTGGCCACAAACGTGTTGGTTCGCGTGGTCGCGCAGGGAGCCATGGTATTGGGGGATGACGTGGGGGGCGCCCGCGTCACCATCACCGAGGTGGACACCGGCCGCCAGCTCGCCTCCGGCCTCCAAGAGGGCGAGGCGGGCGACCAGAATCAGATCATGCGGACGCCGCGCCTGATGGAGGAGCCTCGGTACTCTTCCCGCCCCTCCGGCTTCTTCCACGCCACGCTGCATCTGGCGCGGCCGACCCTGGTCGAAATTGCCGCCCAAGGCCCGCTGGACCACCCGGCCGCCATGCAACGGGCCAGCAAGACGGTGCTGCTGATTCCCGGGCAGGACTTGACGAACGACGGGATCGTGCTCCACCTGAACGGCTTCATCGTCCAGATCGAGCAGCCGCCCCCCGGGACGGCGCTCATCGCGAAGGATGACGTCACGCTGAAAGCCTCGGTGCGGACTCTGTCCGGTTCGCTGGTCCGGCCTCATAGCGACTGGGACTCGCGCAAGGTGAAAATCTACGGCGAAGTGGTGATCGGCGACCGTGTCGTGGAGCGGGTTCAGATGTTTTATAGCGGCGCCAAGAGCCATTTCGAGGCGCCGTTCTTCGTGCCGAACCAGCCTGACGCGCCCGACGGCATCACGCTCCGCGTGGTGGCGGCGGACGGCAGCGGCGGGAACTTCGGAATAGGCGAAGCTGCCTACCCGGTCCTCACGGAACGGTTGAAGCCGGCACGGAAGAATTGACTCATGAAGGGGACAGCGATCAGCTCTCAATATTCAGCCTCTTACTGAAAACTAATTACTGACAGCTGAAAACTCATTAACAACCATGAACCCGAAACAAAAACAGTTCTCGATCTGGTACATCTTCATCGCCCTCTGGGCCTTGATGCTCTTTCAGATCTTCGTCACGCCCTTCTTCAACCCCACCGAGATCCCCTACAGCGAGTTCAAGGCGGCGGTCGCGGCCGGCAAAGTGGAGGAGGTGTCGGTCTCCCCCGCCGTGATCCACGGGCGCATGAAGGCGGACCATGCCAAGGAAGGCCGCGCGTTCGATACGATCCGCGTGGAAGACCCGAACCTGGTCCGCGATCTGGAAGCGCAGCACGTCAAGATCACCGGCGTGATCGAGAGCACTCTCGTGCGCGACGTGCTCTCCTGGGTCGTCCCGATCGCTCTCTTCGCTGGTTTCTGGCTCTTTCTTCTTCGCCGCATGGGCCAGGGCCAGGGCGGCTTCATGACGGTCGGCCGCAGCAAGGCCAAGGTCTATATGGAGAAAGAGGTCAAGGTCAGCTTTGCGGACGTCGCCGGGGTAGATGAAGCCAAGCAGGAGTTGCAGGAAGTCATCGAGTTTTTGAAGACCCCCGAAAAGTTCACCAGGCTGGGCGGCAAGATTCCCAAGGGCATCCTGCTGGTCGGCCCGTCCGGCACGGGCAAGACGCTCCTGGCAAAGGCGGTGGCCGGAGAAGCCGGCGTCCCGTTTTTTTCGACCAGCGGCTCGGAGTTCGTGGAGATGTTCGTGGGGGTGGGCGCGGCGCGCGTGAGGGACCTCTTCCTCCAAGCCAAAGAGATGGCGCCTTGCATCATCTTCATCGACGAGCTGGACGCGCTCGGCAAGGCCCGCGGCGTCGGCCCGATGGCCCACGAGGAGCGGGAACAGACCTTGAATCAATTGCTCGTCGAAATGGACGGCTTCGATCCGAGGGTCGGCGTCATCCTCATGGCCGCCACCAACCGTCCCGAGATCCTCGATCCGGCCCTGCTGCGGGCCGGCCGCTTCGACCGCCACGTCCTGGTAGACCGGCCGGACAAGATCGGCCGGCTGGAGATCCTGAAAATCCATGCACGTAGCATCCCGCTGGCCGCCGAAACAGACCTCGATGTCATTGCCGCCATGACACCCGGGTTCGTCGGCGCCGACCTGGCCAACCTCATCAACGAAGCGGCACTCCTGGCCGTGCGGCGGAACAAAGATGTGGTCGGGCTGTCCGAACTGCAGGAAGCAGTGGAACGGATCATCGCCGGCCTGGAGAAAAAGAACCGGGTCTTGAACCCAGCCGAAAAAGAGCGGGTCGCGCACCACGAGGTCGGCCATGCCTTGATGGCCCTCTCGATCCCCGGGGCCGACACGGTGCAGAAAATATCGATTATTCCACGCGGGATCGCCGCGCTGGGCTACACGTTGCAATTGCCCACCGAAGACCGCTTCCTGATGACCAAATCGGAATTGGAAAACAAAATCGCCGTCTTATTGGGTGGACGGGTCGCCGAAGAAGTCATTTATCGGGAAGTCTCGACCGGCGCGCAGGACGATCTGATGAAAGCCACCGATATCGCCAAGAGCATGGTCAAGGTCTACGGTATGAGCGACAAGCTGGGACAGATCAGCTTCGACCGGGACCGCCAGCCGCTGTTCCTCCAGACCGGCCTTCCGCAGACGCCGGGCGACTACAGCGAGGAGACCTCGCGCGAGATCGACTGCGAAATCCGCCGGATCATCGACGAGCAATACGCGCGCGTGCGCACGCTCCTGCACGCGCAGCAGCACATCCTGCGCGAGGCGGCCACGGTGCTGTTGGGCAAAGAAACCATCACCGGCGAAGAGCTGAAGGCCATCATCGCCCAGACCGGAACCCGCTCATGACGCCCCACATCGACGACCGCAGACGCTGCGTCCTGTTCGATCTGGACGGCACCCTCATCAACACCTGGCACCTCTACATGGAGTCGTTCCGGCTCACGCTGGAGCCGGTCTTCGGGCGCAGGCTCACCGACCAGGAAATCCTGGATCTCCACCCCCACGCCGAGCGCCGCCTCCTGCTCAGGTTGGTCAAGGAAACGGAGTTCACCTCCGCCTTCGATCGGTTCCTGACCCACTATTCGTCGCTGCACGACAAGCTTTTCGGCGGCCCCTATGACGGCGTGCTGGACATGCTCCAGCAACTCCACGGACAGGGCTACCTGCTGGGCCTCGTGACCGGAAAAAGCCGGGAGGCCTGGCGCATCACCGCTGCCAGAATGGAGGTTCAAGGGTTCGAGCAGTTCTTCGACGTCGTGTTGACGGACGACGACGTCCAAATCCCCAAACCGAATCCGGAAGGGATTCTGGCGGCGCTTGACGCGCTGGAGGTCGAGCCGGCGCAGGCCTTCTACCTGGGGGACTCACAGTTGGATGCGCAAGCGGCGGCAGAAGCCGGCCTTCCTTTCGGCGCCGCCCTCTGGGCCCAAGCCCGCCCCGGGGGTGAACGTTTTGCCGACCTGGCTGAGCGAACGTCGACGACAGAATCCTTTGCCGATCCTATGAGGGCGACAGAATGTCTCCTGGCCTGGGACAATCAGCACAGCCCTCGGAGCAAGAGCGCAAAGGAGCGCGTCCCATGACCAGCCGAGCATTCGGACCTGCCCCGCCGGTATTTTCTTGAATCCGTCCCTGCCTCTCTTGATTCCTCAGATTTTGATCCCTCCGGTTTCTTGCCCCCCGATGAAGATCGTGAGAGACTAAGCAACCATGACCCAAGAGCTCAACTACCACCAGCTCCGTCACCGCCTGCACATCTCGCTGGCCCTCAACGCCGTCATTATCATCGCCGAGGTCGTGGGCGCCCTGCTCGTGAACAGCATAGGGTTGATGGGAGACGCAGGCCACAACCTGATCGATCAGGGGTCGCTCTTCCTGGCCCTCTATGCCCATGTGCTGGCCGCCAGGCCTGCGACCCAGGACCGCACCTTCGGCTACCACCGGGCCGGCATCATCTCGGCCTTCGTCAGTTCGTTGATCCTGCTGTTCACCGCCGCAGCGATCGGCTTCTGGGCGATGAAACGTCTGGTCGCGCCGGTGGCAGTGGCGGGAGGCTGGGTGATCGTCATCGCCGTGGTCAGCTTTGCGGCCAACCTCGGGGTCGCCCTGCTGCTCCAGCAGGGGGCCCGCGAAGACCTCAACATCCGCAGCGCCTTCTGGCACATGCTGGCGGATGCCTGGGTGTCCCTCGGCGTCGCGGCCAGCGGCGCCGCGATCCTCTTGACCGGCTGGTCGATCCTGGACCCGCTGGTCAGCCTGGTGATCGCCGGAGTGATCGTCAAGGGCGCCTGGCCGCTGTTCAGGGAATCACTGGAGGTCCTGCTGGAATCCACGCCGCCCGGCATCAAGACCGTGCACGTGGTGGAGGCGATTCAACGGGTGCCCGGCGTGAAGAACGTGCACGACCTGCACATCTGGGCCGTGGAACCCAGGCTCATCATGTTGAGCTGTCACGTGATGGTGGAGGGGGACGACTCGCAACTCACCGACGCGCTGCTCCGCACGATCCGCTCACTCGTCGCCGCCGAGTTCGGCATCAAGCACTTGACGATCCAGATGGAAACCCAATGTTGCCACCCCGAGACCGTCCACTGCGATCTGAACCAACTCACCGGCCATGCGGAACCGATCAGCGGGCATACGCACCACGCCGGTTAGCCGGCCGGCTTTGATCTGAACGCCTGCCACTGGATCAGCACGACGGCCGCTCCGGCCCCGATCAGCCCGCCGATGACCCACCCGCCCAGCACATCGGTCAGGAAATGCGCGCCCACGTAGACCCGCGAGACGCCCACCAGGACGACGAGCGGCCAGGTCACCCACCCGCTCGCGGGATAGAGCACCTGCGCAAAGGCCGCGGCCGTGGCGGTATTGAGCGCGTGGTTGGACGGAAAGCTGTAGGTGCTGCCGCAGCCGGTGAGCTGGTGGACCGATTCGAGGAGATTGCACGGCCTCACCCGCCCGACCCAATGTTTGATCTGGGCGCCCAGGAGATCCCCCAAGCCGATCAGCCCGGCCAGCACCGTCGTCCCGATGAGGGCTTCGCGCTGATTCTTCCAAACCCAATAGCCGAACACCAGCATCCCAGGGACCAGCAGGCTGCTGGCTTGCGCCAGCAGCAACATGAACCAATCCGCCGCAGGAGACTGCTCGGCCAAGCCGTTGATCGCATAAAACCAGGCAATATCCAATTCCAGCGTAAGTCCTCCCGCTCAAAAAAATCGTCTCGGCTTACTGCGTTCTGAAATGAATGCGCACGGTCAATTCGCCGTCCACCGGCTCCTCGCCCTTCAACTGGGGATCGAACTTCCACTGCTTCAGGGCCGACAGTCCGGCGCCGGTCAGCTCGCGGTGCTTCGCCGGCTCCAACACGACGACCGTGACCTGGGCATCCTTCGACACCAGCATCCGCGCTTTCATCCAATCATCCAGTTCCTTGCCGTCGAGCGTCGAGGGGATCGCCGGCCAGGGCGTGTAGATCGGCACGGGGCCGCTCTGTTGGTCCTTGTTCAAGGGCAGGCCATGGACGTGGACTTCCGGCAGCACTACATCGGCCGAATCCGCATCATGGTCGGATCGATGGGTGGCCCGATCCTCTGCCGCCAAAGACTGGCCGGCCCAGAGTAACATCGCCGCCCCGATCACAGCCAACCAACCGGACCTCATCAACATAGCCTCTCCTTAGAAAAACCACTGCCCGCGGAAAAAGAAGGACCTCGGCATGCCGTAGTGCGTCACGCCCAGCCCGATCCCCTGACCGATGTTGTAGGGATAGGTCTGATCCAGCACGTTGATGACGTCGAACCCGATCAAAAACTTCTGGCTGCTGCCCAGCGGGATCACGTGATCCAGCGACACATTATACGTCGTGTGCGAAGGATTCGTGATCGTATTGACCGCCGCCCCATCCCCCGACCGCGTCCCTGACCCATAGAGCATCTGCCCCGTCACGGTGGTCCGTTCCCTGAACTTGTAGCTCAGCAGGGCGGAACTCGTCACCATTTGCTGATGGTCCGCATAGACGCCGCGCGAATTGATCGCGTTGATCGTGGCCTGCTCCAGCAAAAATTGTCCCGACTCCAGCCCATAGGCCCTCGCCTGACCCCAGGACACATTGGCCCGGCCGGACAGGTTCGACGTGAAGTTGAATTTCACGATCGTATCGATCCCCCTCTGCCACCCGCGCTTGAAATTGAAATAGTTGAGCATCGGGGTCGTCCCAAACTGGCCCGCATCCAGCATGTCCTCATTGAATTTATAATAGCCCACCACTTGCAACGTGGCCAGCCGGCTGAAAGCATGGTAGCCCCCGACCTCGACATAGTGCGACCGTTCCGGTCTGACCGTATTGCCGGTCCCGTTCTCCGGCTGCGCGGTCGTGCCGGTCAGGTTCTGGTTGAGGACCGCCACGGATTCGATATTGGGAGGCGTGAAGAGTCGGCCATAAAAAACATGAAAGACATTCGACTGGTCGGCTTTGTACGTAACGCCCACCCGAGGACTCACTTGCCCGCTGTTGGTGTACGCCTGGATGTGGTCATACCGTAAACCCAGATTGAAGGTCAACTGCTCCGTCGGCGTGTATTGATCCTGCGCCCAGAACTCCTCACGCCAAGCGATCTTGCGGTTGTCTCCGCTCCGCTCGATGACCCCGGAAGCCAGATCTGGGTTCCCGGCATTGTCCCTCAAAAATGCGTAGACGCGCGATTTGGAAATGGCCTGGGTCCGATCGACTTGGAATCCGCCTTTCAACAGATGCTCGTGGCTGAACGTATTCGTATAGTCCAGCCGGACGCCCCCGGAATAGGCCCAGCGGTCCTGGTTCGCGGCAGAAAACGGTTCGGCCGCATCACGGGTATAGGACAACTTGTTCAAGGGGTCTGTCTGGAAGGTTGCGCGGGTATGGCGATAGTAGCCGGCTAGGCTGAAAAACTGGCTGGCGTTCAGGTCATGTCGCCAGACCATGTGGCCGTACTGGTTGTCCTCTTTTTGCGATTCGCTGACGGCCTGGGAAGAGACGGGCGTGAATCCGATCGGCGTCGTGGCGGCGTTGGCCGCCAGGCCCGGCGTGGTCGGAATCTCGTACTTGGCGACCGAATTCAACACCAGCCACGTAAAGTTGTTGCGATTGTCGCGCTGGTAATCGCCGCGTAAGTACGTCTGATTCCGTTCGCTCTGCCCGTGAAAGATGGAATGGCCAGGCGTTGGGGGCTGGATCCCACGGTTCGTCGTCGTATAGCTATTCAAGGCATAAAAGCGAAACTTCTCCCCCACGGTGCCCCCGTACTCGAACGAGGGATTCACCGTCTGGTTCGATCCCCCAAACATCTGCACCGAACCAAATCCCGGCTTCGTCCCGCTCTTGCTCGTGATGTCGATGACCGCAGCGGTCCTGTTGCCGTATTGGGCTTCCAATCCGCCCAGGAGAATATCCGCCCGTTCCCAAGCCCTTGGCGTGATGATGTCCGAAAACGTCGTCGTGACGGTGTCCGGAATCGGCACGCCGTCGATGCGGAATTGGAGATTCGAATGTTCCTGGCGGATGTGAATCTGCCGCAAGGCGTCCTGCGCCGCACCGGGAATCGTGGCCAACACGTCGTTGGCGTCGTTGTTGTTGCCCCGAGGCAGTTCCTCGATCTCCTTCCGGCTCATGGCATAGGTCGTGCTCGAGGACTTGTACTGCAAGGGCGTGATCGGAGAGACCACCTCCAGCGCGATCTCCTCCGTCAAGGCAAGCGTCAGCACAAGCGGCGACGGCGGCGCATCGCCCACCGTCACCACGACATACTCGCTCCGGTACGTGTCGAGGACGGAATGGACGGAATAAGTCCCTGCGGCCGGCACCGTCACGGAGAACTCCCCCGCGTCGTTCGTGACGACATCCGCCACGACGCTGCCCTCTTGATCCTTCACCTGCACGACGGCTTGGGGCACGCGTCGCAAGTCCTGGTTCTGGACCGACCCCTTGATGATAGACGCGCCGGAAGGCTTCGCCTCTTCAGCCCGAGCCACCGACACAGCCAGGGGCAGGTCGGCGATCGCCGCCAGCATCACGATGCCGAGCACATGACGAATCAGACTGTATGGCACAATCGCCCCGCCTCCTTACCCATTCCAAGCAGTACCGACGCATGACACGCAGACCTCAACAGACAGGTCCAGTCCTGTCGGCCTGCCGATGCGTCAGCTGAGACTGTGGTCGTGGTCAGGACAGCGGAGGAGCGCGGGAAGGGCCGGTCGAGGCCGGCCGAACAGACGGGAGGAGACTCGTAGCCGGGGTCTGGTCCGGCCAGTACGCAAGCGACGACTCCACCACCGGCACGTCGAGCAGGTGTGAGCCGGTGCTGTGATGCTGCACCCACTGGCAGAGATCGGAGTCGGAATGTTGGTGCCCGTCGTGGTCCGCTTCCGCCAACTCGTGGTGAATCTCCAGCGCAGCGGCAAAGGGAGCCAGCACCAGGAGGGTCAGCGCCAGCAGGCTAGATGCCACCATCACGGCCAAGCGGGGCAGGGAACTCATTGAAGCATGCACGGTCCTCACAGCGCTGGTTCTAACAGAGCGCCTCCTGCCTTGTCAATTCAGCGACGCCAGCGGCTCTCGCCGCTGACCGGGCAATGGGCGCGAGGCTATCGGCAATAGACGCAAGATCTGGGCAAGGCATCTCTCCCCATAGCCTACTCGCCCGGGTTCACTCGCCAGGCCGACCTTCACGACGGAGGCTCCGTGCTGATCGACAGCCATGCGCATCTGGATGACGCCCGATATAACGAAGACCGCGAAGCCGTCATCGCGCGGGCCAGGCAGGCCGGCGTGGACACCTTCGTCACGATCGGCTGCGACCTTGCCACCAGCCGGGCGGCCGTCGAGCTGGCGACCCGCTATCCCTTCGTCTATGCCTCCGTGGGCGTTCATCCCCATGAGGTCAAGCAGATCGGGGACGACTGGTACGACGAGCTGCGGCGGTTGGCGGCGCGTCCCAAAGTCATCGCCTACGGCGAGATCGGGCTGGACTACCACTACAACTATTCCCCGCCCAAACTGCAACGGGACCGTTTCCGCGAGCAGATCGGCCTGGCCCGCGAACTGGGCCTTCCGATTATCATCCACACGAGGGACGCGCAGGAGGACACGATCGCTATTTTGAAGGAGGAGAAGGCGCAAGAGCTTGGCGGGGTCTTTCATTGCTTCTCGGGCGACGCCCGGCTGGCCACGGCCGCGCTGGACCTGGGCTTCTTCCTGTCCTTCTCCGGCGTGATCACCTTCCAGAACGCGACGACGCTCCGCGACATCGTCAAGACCGCGCCGATGGACCGTATCTTGGTCGAGACCGACTGCCCCTACTTGACGCCGGTCCCGCACCGGGGCAAACGCAACGAACCGGCCTATGTGTGTCAGGTGGTAGAAAAAATCGCGGAGATCAAAGGAACGACAGTGACGGTGGAGGAAATCGGCCAGGTCACGTCAGAGAATGCGCGGCGCCTGTTTAGAATCCCCTGAGCTGCCGGTTCCGCTTGCGGAGCGCCTTAGGCAGTTTTCTGGCATTGCCTTTTTTCTCGGCACGCTTCGGCAAGTATTCTTCACGATCGATGGGTTTGAAGCTCGCTTGCGACGTAGCAGGCGGCACGACTCGCAGCCTGGACTCGAACTCCGCCGCGCCGATCACGAAAGCTCCCCGGCCCTTGGCAAAGTCCGCCACCTCCCGGTCCGACGAGACCACGGCGCAGTCTCGCCCGAACTCTTCGGCCAGCCGCTGGATGACCTGATCGGCTTTCTCTCCGCGGCGCGAATAGATCACCTCGATTCCCGACCGATGTTCATGGCGCTCCGTATCGCCCCCCTGCTGCCAGCCGTCGAACACGACGGTGATGGGATGGCCTTTCCGTTGCCGATAGGTCGTCAGGTCGCGCAGCAGGCGCTCGCGCGCAGAGTCGTCTCCCGAGCCGGCGCGCCCGACTTGCCCGACCTGCCCCCTTGCACCCAGCACATTGTAGCCGTCAACAATCAGGTGAGTGGCCATCTCGCGAAGCCTAGACCAGGGCTCTGCCCCTGTCAACCTGACACAACCCACGGAACGGGCGCGGGTTCCGCTTGACAAGCGCGCCCTCTTGAGACGACACTTTTACCGATTTCTTGCGGACCTCCGATCTATGACGCGTTCACGAAGCTCCACGGTCGTTGTCTATAGCCTGACCCTTCTTTTCACCTGGGGTATCGGGGCCTGTCCCCCGACCTTGTCGGCGGCTACCTCGACCATCTCACGTGCGGAGGGGAAGGCCACGGCGGAGGCACATTCCCACAAGGCCAAAAAGCCTGGAGCGAAGACCTTCACCGTCCCGGATGCGGCTCCCATCCTCGTGCAGGATTTGCGCTACAAGGTCCATCAGGACTACACGCGCCTCGTCCTCGATCTCCAGCACAACGTCACGTTCACCCAAAGCCGCCAGGAGAACCCCAACCGGCTGATCATCGAGTTGCAGAACTCGCGCCTGAGCGACACCGCCCTCGCCAAGGCCGGCGACAAAACCTTTCCGGGGGAAGTCTCCATCAGTCAGCCGCACCCCCATTCCGTGAAAGTCTCGCTCAATTTGGACACGATCGGCGACTACAAACTGCTCCCGCTCAGCGGCCCGGACCGCCTGGTTTTGGACCTGTACACCAGAACGGACCGCGACGGGCCTCGCGAGGACCACCCGCAGGCAGCCTCCCTCTCCGCTCGTCCGGTCGTCATCCCCACGATCAAGTCCGCGCAGCCGACAGCCCGAGACATCAAGCTGATCGTGGTGGACCCGGGACATGGCGGGAAAGACCCTGGCGCGATCGGGCGGAGCGGGGCACAAGAAAAAGACATCACCTTACAAGTCGGGCTCAGGCTCCGCGACCTGATCGCCGCGCACCTGGGAAAGCCGGTGGTCATGACGCGGGACCGTGACGTATTCGTGGAACTGGGGGATCGGGCCAAGTTCGCCAACCACAAGGACGCCGATCTCTTCGTGTCCGTCCACGTGAACTCCCATCCGCAGCGCAGCACCAAGGGGCTGGAGATTTACCACTTCGGACAAGCCAGCGACCGGCGGGCGCTGGAAGTGGCAGCCCGAGAAAACGGCATCCCCATCAAGGACCTCAGCGCGGGCGTCGAGTTCATCCTGGCCGACAAGATGACGGACTGGAAAATCGACGAATCGCGAGACCTAGCCTGGACGACCAAACAAGCCATGGTCGCCCGCCTGGACGACCACTACGACGTGGTGGATCACGGGGTCAAAACCGCGCCCTTTTACGTCCTGCGCTACACCGCCATGCCGAGCATA
>JACQCB010000088.1 GCA_016201805.1 Nitrospirota bacterium
GGGCTGCGATCCGCGCGGGTTGATGCTGGCGCACGACAAGAGCCTGTCCAAGAAAATCCTCTCGTACCACAAGATTCCCACGCCGGATTTCGCGGAGTTTCCCGTCGGGCGAGCCGTTGAACGGCCGAAGCACCTGTCGTTTCCCTTGATCGTGAAATCGGTTTCGGAAGATGCCTCGCTGGGCATCTCCCAAGCCTCGATCGTCGAGGACGACGACGCGTTTCGCGAACGGGTGGCCTTCATCCACGAGAAGATCGGGACCGGCGCTCTGGTCGAGCAGTATGTCGAGGGGCGCGAACTCTACGTCGGGGTCTTGGGCAACCGGCATTTGCAGGTGCTTCCGGTGTGGGAGCTGGTGATGAACAAAATGCCGGACGATGCCTGGCGGATTGCCACCGAACGGGTCAAGTGGAGCCACCGGTATCAGGAGAAGTATGGAATCACGTCCGACGAAGCCAAGGGGCTCCCCAAGGGGATGGCCGAGAAAATCCAGTATCTGGCGAAGTGCGTCTACCGGGCGCTGGGGCTGCAAGGCTATGCCCGCATCGATTTCCGGCTCGACCCGAAGGGGCAGATTTACGTGCTGGAGGCCAATCCCAACCCGCAGATCGCCGACGGCGAGGATTTTGCCGAATCCGCCGAACGGGCGGACCTGACCTACGGCGCTCTCTTGCAGCGCATCCTCAGCATCGGCCTGAATCGACAGCCTCCCCGTCAAGGCTGACGGTCAGGCGCCGCGCCTTCCTGGAGCAACTGAGGCAGGAGGTGGCCAGCCCTTCCCCGGATCGAGACGTCCACCAGCGGCGACTGCGGAGTCGGGTCGAGGTTCAGCTCGGCCACGAAGGCCCCCGCCGCCTTGGCGATCGGGGCGAAGGAAGCGGCCGGGTACACCACGCCTGAGGTGCCGACGATCAGCAGCACATCGCAGGAGGCGAGGGCCCCCATACACTGATCCAGTGTCTTCTCATCCAGCGCCTCGCCGAACCAAACGATGTGCGGTCGCAGCAAGCCCCGGCAGGCACGGCAGGAGGGGGGAAGCGCGATCGGCACGTCCCGGTTCTCCTCGACCAGCCCGCAGGCCGTGCAGCGAACCAGCCAGATGTTGCCGTGGATCTCCAGCAGCTTTCGAGACCCTGCCGATCGGTGCAAGCCATCCACGTTCTGCGTGATCAGGAGAAACCGTTCGTGCCGGGCTTCCATCTCGGCGATGGCCTGGTGACCGGGATTGGGTTGTGTGGTCGCGATGAGTTCGCGGCGCCAGTTATACCATTCCCAGACGAGACGAGGGTCCCGCGCAAAGGCTTCAGGCGTGGCCAAGTCTTCGGCGCGGAAATTTTTCCAGAGGCCGTCAGCGCCTCGGAACGTGGGGACTCCGCTTTCGGCCGAGATGCCGGCGCCGGTCAACACGACCACGGAGCCAGCCTTGGAAAGGCGTTCCCGAATTTCTTGGATGGGCTCGGTTGGCTGCACGGCGGCTTCTTTCGCTGCGATCTGCCCAAGAGTATACGCCACTTTTTCCAATCCGGAACAGCGTGCTATAGTAACGGAAGCCTTCAGCGGTCAGCAATCAGCCGTCAGCTTTAAGGCAAGAACAGATTTCTGGAGGCTGAGAGCTGACAGTTTCTTCCAGGGGTGGTTATGAAGCAAGTCATGATGGTGGGGGCCGGGGCAGTCGGAGGATTTTTCGGCGCGCATCTGGCCAAGGCCAATGCCAACGTCAGCTTCTTGCTGCGGCCGCGGACGTGTCACGCCGTGCAGGAGCGTCTACGACCTGGATGAGGTCTTGCCCCAAATCGAACCGGTCATGACGGAGCAGACCGTCCTCCTGACCATGCAGAACGGTGTGGACGTCGAGGATCGGCTCCTGGCCCGCTTCAAACGCGACTGCGTGGTGGGAGGCGTGGCCTACATCTATTCCAAGATCGTCGAGCCTGGCGTGATCGAGCACTACAAGCGCGGGTCGGTCGCCGTCGGGGAACTCATGGGACATCAGAGCGCCCGCGTCCTGCAGATCGTGGACCTGTTCAAGCAGGCGGGGATTCCCTGCCAGTTGGCCGAGGACATTCGCCGGAGCAAGTGGGAGAAGATGTGTTGGAACTGCGTCTTCAATCCCCTCACGGTCATCATCAACGACCGGGTGGCGAAAGCGCTGGATCATCCCGAGATGCTCGGCGTCATCCAGCAGATTGTCGGGGAGGTGGCGGCGGTCTCGGCGGGGCTCCACGTGCCGCTGGCGCCGGACATGGCGGATAAGGTGGTGCGGTGGTCCCAGGAGATTCGAGACATCCATACGTCCATGTATGACGATTGGAAGGCGGGCCGCCGGACCGAAATCGATTCCCTCAACGGCTACGTAGCCAGGCGGGGGAAGGATTTGGGCATTCCGACCCCGCTCAACGACGCACTGACCGCCATGATCAAGGCCATCACGGAGCGGGAGAAGAGCGGGCCGGGGGTCCTGCGGATCGATGGCGCCGTGATCCAGCCCATCGTCTTGGATCGCGATGCGCTGGCCGGGTTGCCGGCCGAGTATCAGGTGCCGGATGTGGGGGCGCAGGTGCCTGGCATGAAAGGCCGGGGCGTTCGTGTGAAGGGTCTGCTGGAAGTGCCGGCTCTGGCCATCGGGGCCGACCACGTCACCTTCCACGCACAGGACGGGCAGTTTGCGGCGAGTTTGACGCGACAGCAGGCGGAGGATTACGGAATCCTCGTCTATCAACTCGACGGCGCGCCCCTGCCGGAACAGAAGGGCGGCCCGTTCCGATTGATCACGCCGGGCCTGGGCGATCTCTGCGCGAACGTGAAGAGCGTCGGCCGGATCGAGTTGACGATCGGTTCCGGTCGGGATACGAGACCGTCGACCAAAACCTGTTGAGCGAGCCGTGCCTATCGCGCAATCACTTGGATGGCACGCCATCGTTCGGAGCGGTAGCGCCAGAGGAGCAAGCTCATCCGCACCAGCCAGTCCGCCGCCATCGCTCCCCAGATAAAGATCAAGTCCAGATGCAGCCACAGGGCGCCGATGCCGGCGATCGGCAGCCTGAGGCCCCACATCCCGACGAGGGTTGCCACCATTATATAGCGGGTGTCGCCGGCCCCACGCAGCGAGCCGGCCAGCACCATGGTCACCGCCAGGGGAATTTGGAGGAGGGCGACGATTTTGAGGTAGAGCGTGCCGAGTTCGATCACCGTGGAATCGTCGGTGAAGGCGCGGAGGAGCGCGTAGGGGAAGAAAAAGAAAATCACGCCCATCGCGGCCATGACGATGGCGGCCAGCCGGTTGGCTTCCCAGTTTTCCAGCTTGGCGCGGGTGTACTTGCCGGCGCCGATGCTTTGGCCGACCATCGTCGCGGCCGCGATCGCGAATCCGTAGCCGGGCAAGAAGGAAAAGGCTTCGATGGCCAGCCCCACCTGGTGCGCGGCATAGGCGGCCGTTCCGTACAGGAGCACGAGTTTGCTGTAGACCAGCACGCCGATCTGCTGGGCCATCCGCTCCCCGAAGACCGGCGCGCCGATGCCCCAGCCCGCGCGAAGCAGGTCGCCGCGCAACCGGCGCGGCCAAGTCAGCAGGGGGCGGCAGCGGATCAGCAGAAACACCACGCCGGCGCTTTCCGCGATCCCCACCGCCACGGCGGCGCCGGAGACGCCGAGGTTCGGAAAGTCCCATCGCCCGTAGATCAACGGATAGGCCAGCAAGACGTGCAGGATATTGACCCCGATCATGCAGTACATGGGGGTGCGGGTGTCCCCGGTCCCATGCAGGATGCCGGAGAGGATCTGAATCAGCATGGTGAAGGGAATGACCAGGAAAATGATCTTGACGTAGGGGACGGCCAGCGCGATCACCTCCGGACTTGCGCCGAGCACTTGCATCACGGAGGGGGCGAAGGCCAGGCCGAGTCCCATGAGGATCAGCGAGGCCAGGATGGCCAGGCCGAGCACGTGGACGGCGGCCTCACGACCGTCGTCGAGTCGGCGGGCTCCCCAGAGTTGCGCGATGACGACGGTGGCGCCGACCGAGAGTCCGGCTCCGACCGGGAGCAAAAAGAACGCCAGCAATTGGCCGATCCCCACGGCGGCGATCGACGAGGCGCCCAAGCCCCCGACCAGAAAAATGTCCAAGATGCCTTCGGCACGCTGAAGCAGGCTGCTGACCGTCACGGGCAGCGCCAGCGTCATGACGGCCCGGCGGATTTGGCTGATTCCAGAATTCATCGATCAGTGTGTGGTGCGCGGCCCCGGATATAAAAGTTCATCCTAGCAGAAAGTTGTTGCGAAGGGGCATCGGACGTTCATATTGAGAGGGACGATTTCGTGGGCGATGATCCGTTGACAAGCGTTGGGCAGATGGGCCAGTCTCTACCTATGGAGATTTTGCCGGAGCGATCAGCGTCCCGTCCCCCCGGTTCCTACCGCCTGTCGAAATCCAAGTTTCTGTCCGGCCTGCAATGTCACAAGCGGCTGTATCTTGAAATCTATCAACGCGAGCTGGCTGCCGAGCCGGACGAGCAGACGCAAGCCATCCTGGACATGGGCACGGAGGTCGGAGAGGAAGCCAGGCGGCTGTTCCCGGGCGGGGTGCTGGTGGAGGCGGATCACCGTCACCCGACGGAAGCCTTGCGGCGGACTGCGGAACTGCTCGGCGATCCGACGGTGCCGGCCATCTTTGAAGGAGCCTTCGAGTTCGAGAACGTCCTCGTCCGTGTGGACATTTTGGAGCGGGTCTCGCTGGAAACCACCGGGCCGGAAACGGAGCGCGATGCGTGGCGGCTGATCGAGGTGAAATCCTCCACGAGGGTGAAAGACATTCATCTGGACGACCTGGCCGTCCAGTCCTATGTGTTGGCCGGCGCCGGGGTCGCGCTGGCCGGCGCATGGCTCATGCGCATCAACAATCAGTACGTATATCAGGGCGGCGACATCGATCTGGAGCAACTGCTGGCCCGCGACGACCTGACGGCGCTGGTGGCGGCTCGGCAAGGGGAGGTGCCGGCCCGTCTTGCCGACATGAAGGCCATGCTGGCGCAGCCTGCTCCTCCGGCGATCGAGCCGGACGGCCATTGTCACAGCCCCTACGACTGCCTGTTTTGGGACCATTGCACCAAGGACAAGCCGGCGCGCTGGATCTATCATCTGCCGGGCGGGGAGCGGACGTACAAACAGCTTGCGGTACGGGGCATTCAGACGATCGATGAGATTCCGTCAGACTTCAAGCTGTCCATCTTTCAACGGCGGGTCAAGGACAATCAAGAATGGGTCGGGCCGCAATTGCGCGCGGCGCTTGGGTCGGTGCGGTATCCCGTCCATCACTTGGATTTCGAAACCTTCATGCCGGCCATTCCAAAATTTCCCATGACGCGTCCCTATCAGACGATCCCCACGCAGTGGTCCAATCATATCGAGGACGAGGCCGGCGCGGTGAGACATGAGGAATACCTCTGTCTGGACCCAAAGGACCCGAGGGAAGAATTGGCCGTGACCCTCTTGGAATCTCTGGGGCGCGAGGGGAGCATCTGCGTCTATTCCACCTACGAGCGGTCGATTCTCAAGAGCTTGGCCGAGAGGCTACCCTCGCTCCGGCAGGAGCTTGAGTCGGCGATGGCCAGGCTGTGGGACTTGCTGCCCGTCATCCAAGAGCAATACTATCATCCGCAGTTCGGCAGCTCCTTTTCGATCAAGTCTGTCTTGCCGGCGCTGGTTCCGGCGCTGGACTATGGCGACTTGGAAATTCAGGAGGGGAGCCTGGCCGCCCAACGCTATTGCCGGATGGTGTTCGAAGAGACCGACTGGGTGGAGCGGGAGCGCTTCCGTGAGGCGTTGCTCAAATACTGCCAGCGGGATACCTTGGCCATGGTGGAACTGCGCAAGGCGTTGTTGAGCAGGACGGCGGCTCCATCGCGATGAGGCGAAGGCATGCAGGTTTCGGACTGTAAGGCCTGTGCCGGGACCTGGCCTCCCGCCGATCACCGGATCGCCGACTGCGGGCTGACGGTCGCCCACCTCTTCGAAGATCAGTTCTTCCCCGGCTGGACGGTGCTTGTGCTCAAGCGTCATGCCAGGGAACTGTTCGATTTGACCAGGGATGAACGGAGTCAGGTGATCGAGGAAGTGACGGCGGTGGCCAGGGCGCTGGCGGAGGTCTTCCAGCCCGTGAAGATCAACTACGGCTTATTGGGCAATCAATTGCCCCACATCCACTGGCACGTCGTGCCGAGACTCGCCGGTGATCCGGTGCCGCTCGATGCTGTGTGGGGCGTCAAGCATGAGGCGGTGAGGCTGGAAGGGGATGAGCTGGAAGAAAAACTGGCGATGATCCGGGCGAGGCTGAAGTCGGAGGGGAACTGAGGGGATTGTAAGACCCGCCCACATCAAAGACTAGAGTGAAGGCTGAACGGCACTGAAGATACTTATCCGCCCGCAGTAATGACGATACTGCGATAATGAGCGGGCGGCTCAAGCGAAGCTTGGTATGGCGGAGAGGGTGGGCATTCGAAGTCGCGCTCGCAATTCCAGCGAGCGCTCCTACAGAGGGGGCCAGCCCCCTCGTAGGCTCCCCACGCGGGGGGCACACCCCCCGCGATCCCCCCGTTCGAATCCCACCCTCTAGGTGTGGCTAGTTTGACTCTCGTTGCTCCACGGATGACCAGCAAGCTGCTGTAAGTCTTGGCGGAGAGGGTGGGATTCGAACCCACGGTCGAGTTACCCCGACAACGGTTTTCGAGACCGTCCGAATCGGCCACTCTCGCACCTCTCCGCTTTTCTTCTCTCAACTGTAAGGGGCTTGGCTGTCTCGATTGCGCGCGTCCACCGAGCGCTGTTCGAAGCGCGGGGTGCGCGAGCACGGAGGTCGGTTCAGCCGGCCCCTTGCAGACCGGCCCGCTCGCCCACGCCGTCACGGAGGCCACGGAAAAACGTTCGGATGAGATCCTGGCTCTCTTGCTCCAGGACTCCACCCAAAACATCGACTCGGTGATTGAGGCGACGTTCGTCCGGGAGATTGAACACTGAGCCGCAGGCCCCGGCCTTGGGATCTTTGGCCCCGAAGACGAGCCGGGTGATGCGGGATTGGATGATGGCGCCCGCGCACATCGAGCAAGGCTCCACGGTGACGTAGAGAGTCGTGCCGGTCAGCCGCCAGGTTCCCAGCCTGGTCGCGGCTTCCCGGATAGCCACCACCTCGGCATGGGCGGTCGGGTCCTGCCAGATTTCACGAAAATTGTGGACCTGCGACAGCACCTGGCCGTCCATGACGAGGACGGCCCCGATCGGGACTTCGCCCAGGGCCGGCGCCAGCCTGGCCGTCTCCAGTGCCATCTGCATGTACGCAAGGTCTTTGTCGGCAATAAACGACATGGTCATTACTTCTCAGTCATCAAGTCTGAAAGTCTATAAAGCCGAAAGTCCTCGGACTTGATGACTTTCAGACTTGATAGACTTTGCCACTAAACCTTTTCGGACGTTCCACGAACAGGCGGCATCTTACCACAGCCGACATGCGTGGAGAAGGCCTGCGGCTTGTTTTTACCTGATCTGCAAGGGGTGCTGCCGTCTTACCTGACGGATGTGGGCTTGTGGCGGACCCATTCGAATTCATACCGCAATTGGACAGCCGTGTAGCGTTGGATCAGCCCATCGCGGTCCAATGGCATGTCTTCTTCGTGGTAGACGCTCAGTTCCGCATCGCCCCATCTGAGCGCCAGCCCAAGCATCCAGTCCAACTCCGTGGGCCTCACCGCGTTGCTGGAGGACCGGTCCGTGAACCAGGTTGGCGTGAGCGACGTACCGAAACAGCGCCCGTCCTGTATTGTCCGGACGGGCGAAATAGTCCTTATTGTAAAATAGCCAGCCAGGGCCGGCGTAAGCGGTCAGGTTCTGGTTCGGAAAGAGCGACCGCCACCAGGTCCACTGATTGGCCGGCGTCATGCTGTAGGTGATCAGCGTGTCGCCATATTTCTGCTGAAGCCCGCTCCGGTCCAGCGGGGCGTCTCGTTCATACTGGAGCCGCCAGCCCCAGTTGTTCCATGAGCCGGTGAGGGCATAGGTCATGTCCCATTCGGTGAGCTTGATCCAGCCCTGCTTCCGGTTCGAAAAGAAGTTCTGGTCTGTGTAGAATTGCAGGTATTCCTTGTAGAGGTTGGTCTCCAGGTGGACCATGTGGCGCAGCCCGACCAGGCCGCTGTTGTCCGGTCTGGCGGCGAAGGTCGGATTATCCGGGAAGGCCGCAGTCAACAAATAGCCCTTCACCCAGTGCTGTTCTTCCTCGTGCTCGATTTCTGAAATTGCGGCGCCTTCCTCGCCGACATCCCCGATGGGAGGCAAGGGCCGTCCGTACTTCTCCAGCGCGTGGACGGGCAGTGGGTAGGCCAGGGCCCAGGAGAGCAGCGGGCCTGCAATCCAGAGCCATCCTGATCGGTTGCCGGACACTTGCCCGGTCATCTGACTGACCCGCACAGCGGTGCTCCTCTTTCTGGTTACGCAGCGGCGACATCACGCATCGGCGGTCGGTTGGCATAATCGCCGGGCTCTTGTATCGGTATCGGGCAGAACTGTCAAGCGCGCCGGGAGGCCAAAGAAGAAGGAGCAGTGAGGGCCGATCAGCGAGGGCCGCTCAGATAGATGTCGCCGGTCGGTTGAGGCTTGCCGCCTTCGGGCTCCAGGCTGACGGTCAGCTTGGTGATGCGGGAGGGATCGGGGAAGTTTTTGATCGCCAGCAGGCCCTTGCGACCGGTGTCCGTACTGAATGTGCCGATACTGATGGGGGCGCCATCGCTCTTTGGTTGCGAGGGGAACGTCACCATGGCCCAGAGCTGATAGGTCTTCCCTGTCGGGAGCGGGGGCAGGTTGAAGGCGTAAAGGAACGCCTTCTTGCTGTCGGCATCATAGAACAGCGTGGCGCCGGCGGACTTGGCCCGCTCCAAGCCGCCCAGCGAGAGCGCGGTGACGCGCGGGGCTTGCAGGAGCGTCAGCAGCTCTTCGTATTGGACGAGCGTCCGACGCAGGGCGGCCGAGCCCTGGTCGCGCACTTTCAATTGCGCATGCAACTGTTCCAGTTCGGCTTCGCGGTTGGTGAGGGCGTCCCGCAGTTGGTTCAGGGTGCCGATCTTGCCGGTGACGTCCTCGCGCAACCCGGACAGGACTCGTTCTTGGCCCGTCACCTGTTTCTGCAACGCAGTGATGCGTGTTTGCTCGGCTTGCAAGGTGGATTCCACCTGCCGGCGCTGCTGGGCCTCGCCCAGGACCTGCGAGCGGACGGAGAACGTGTACCACGCAGTGCCGGCCAGCAGCAGCAGCGATACCACGGCCACGGCGGGGTAGGGAATCCAGGAAGGGGGAGGCGGGATGATGTGTTGGAGCCAGGGGCCTGGTTCCAGACGCGTACGCGCGGCGATTTTGGGTGCGGTCGGGTCGGGAGTCGTCGGGGGGAGCGCCGTCATCAGCCCGGCTTTGAAATCAGGGGGAAGGGGGATGGAGGGTAATGCGTAGGGGAGCAGGCCGACCGTCGCGCGATATTCCTTCAGTGTTGTCGGACAGATGGGACAGCCGGACAGGAGATGGGTCTCCAGCGCCTGGCGTTCCTGCCGTTCGAGCGCGCCGACGGCATACAGCGGAATGGTCTCTTGGAGCTGTTCGTGGTCCATGGCTAGGGCGGTCCCCAGCAGGGGCGTAGGGCGGTCTTGAGTGTGCTCAAGCCGAGCGCAATCTGTGTTTTGATCGTCCCGACCGGCTCGTTCCGCCTGGCGGCAATGTTTTGGTAGGCCAGTCCTTCGTAATACGCCAGCTCCAGGACTTGCTGCTGAGGTGTCCGTCTCGAAGGAATCGGATACTTGTTCCGCTGATAACGGTTCCCCCGTGTCGCCGATGGCGCCGGTTTTCCCATGTCCTTTGAGTGTCAGCGAGGGGAGGCGGGCAATGGCACGGCTTCTCGTCAAGCCAACCAGCCAGGCGATGGGTGTGCCGCGGCTGACATCGTAGCGAGCGACCTTCCGCCAGATTTCCAGGTAAAGCTCGTGCAGGAGCGCTGCGGCTTCATC